>SOJU01000044.1 GCA_004376465.1 Anaerolineales bacterium
ACAGCCAGTCCACGGAACTCCTCGATGATGTCCCGGGTGCGCTCGAGCACATCGCCGTGCTGTGTGGAGAGGTAGAGAAACCTCGGGTCGGCCGACGCCATGAAGGGATCCTCTTGAAATCCGAGGTTCTTCATAAGCAGCCGGCGTTCAAGCTTGCGTGTGGCCATCTACAAACTCTTTCCTGATTCCATGGTCCCCATGGTTCTAACAGTTGCAAAAATCCTGATTGCTGAGATAATACACGTATCTCCGGATGCCTGCAACCACTAACGTAGCCCATTTCAGGGGCTGTTAGTGCTAAGAAGGTACTCCGCAACAGTTTATAACGATGTTAGAATGGAGTCAAATACCAATTACTTTACATAACTGACGTTCTGTGGGGATGGTTGTGGACCCACCTCCCCGGGCTGGTGAGCCTGCCGAGTTGATATTTCGAAGACAAGCGATGTTGTTTAAATATAGGCAAAACATAGCAACCTTTGTTATAGTAGCCGTCGAGGTGTAAGGAACGATGATTGACATTACAATAAGCAGCCAGAAAATCTGCGCCGCTGACCCAAAAATCCTGGTTGGACAAAAAAGCGTTACCGCGGTAACACTTTTTGGGTTAGCACGTATGGCTGTAGATACAGGGATGGTAATTCGTAGTTGGAGGCGTATATGCCCGTAATCACCATTGCCAACCAGAAGGGTGGAGTGGGTAAGACGACGACTGCTGTGAACCTGGCCGCGGGGTTGGCACTTCGGTTTCGCTACAGTGACAACAAGGATCAGCGGGTTCTCCTGATCGATACGGATCCGCAAATGCACGCCTTGATGGCCCTTGCTTTCGGTGACCATTCTGCACCGTCACAGGAGTCGCTGGCTGCGCTTCTCACACAAATGCCTGCGCCATCGATACAAGGCATGCTGCGCGTCGCGCAGTATCACCCTAATCTGCACTTCATCGCCGGAAATCGAACGGCCCTGACCGAGGCGGCGAGTCGCCTGCCCGGATTGCTGAATAAGGATATGCGTTTGTCGCTTGCCATTGAGTCTGTTCTGAAAGATTACGCCTTTATCGTAATTGATACCCCGCCAAACCCCGGCGATCTATTGACCAATACCTTGGTGGCAGCAACACATGTCCTTATTCCTGTGGAGACATCGTATCTGGGCGTCACGGGGCTTCAATCGCTGCATGAGACCATTGAGAACGTGAAATCGGCCTATCAGCGCGACGATCTTGGGGTGATTGGCTATCTTCCCACCATGGTCGATCTGCAAAGAGCCGAATCGCAGGAAATCCTTGATTCGCTATCATCCCTCTTTGGGGACCTGGTCCTCAAACCGATCCACAAGTCGGCGGATCTTGCCTACGCACATTCTGCCCACATGGACATCTTCAACTTCCGCCCACCCCGGCGAAGAGAAGATGGTGCGCTGCGCTCAAGCTCTCGCGGCACGCAAGACTACGCACAACTTGTGGAAACCGTGATGAAAAGAACTGAGTTTGCCCGAATAATGGCTTAGTCCAGCACAGTAATCGAAAGACAGAGGTCGTATCGTATGTCAAAACCCACCCGAAAACAAAGACAGAGGCACGATCCCTTTAACGATTTTGAGGTTGAAGAAAAGGCGCAACCAGCGCCGGGCCCAACTTCCGTTGTGGTAGCGGACGAACTTACCGAAACCATTTCAGGTATCGAACTGCTTTCACCTAGTAAAATGATGCCGGACCGTTTTCAGCCGCGCCCCCTTCTTCCTCTGGATATCGCCACACGCTTCTTTGGCGGAGAGATTGACTGCTACCAGGCTGCACGCGCATGGATGAAGCAAGCGAGTGCTGATGAAGGAATGCAAAAGCAGATCGATCAACTGTTGAGCATGGC
>SOJU01000130.1 GCA_004376465.1 Anaerolineales bacterium
TTGATCTAATCCTTCTTGCCCAAGCAAAGTCAATTTCTATACGTTGATCGATCGACTTCCTTCTATATATTCACAAGTGGTTATTGCCGAACGAAGAGAGATAGAATCCGAGTTTAGATTTTCTGGGCGTATCCCCGGCTTGAATGCAACTTCACCCCAAGAAGCCTCATCAGCCTAATACTTGAATATGGGCTTTCTGAGCCCCCATTCTTCGGATTCGAACCCGAGAACTCTGTGTCCTTGGGTCGAATCCTAAAATAAGTACCATAAATAATGGGGAGCGTACGTTTTTAAGGCGGAAAGCGCGAGAAACGATAGCGAAATACGCGGGCGTGTTTCATTTCGCGGACTGCACTTCTTTCTCCCACTTTAGGATTTGTGCTACGTTTGGCTCCGGCGCATAGACATCCTTCGTGGTCTGCGCTCTGGCGTGACCCAAGATTGCTTGCACCTCGTCGATCGATGCCCCTAAATCGATGAGCCGTTGCGCGTGCCAATGGCGGAAGGCGTGCGTGGAAATGAACTCGTCATGGCCAGGATCGTAGCCCGCTCTTTTCGCCAAATCCACGACAATTCGTCGAACCGAGCCTGGTCCGAGCCGAGCACCATACCCGCGGCGCCGGCGACGATAAGCCTCTGTCGAAAGAGTTCGCTTTCTTGGCGGTGAGCCGGTGCGGCCGTGCTGGATGAACAACCAAGGCGAGGCGTCTTGTCTTTCCTCTAAATATGCGTCAATTGCATCCAAGGCTGCTTCCCCAAAGACGATATGCGCTGAAAGCCTCGTCTTGGCCATCTCGATTCGCAGATGACCACCAGTTTGGCGAGAGAGCTGAACATCCGTTCTGGTAAGGTTGCACACATCGCCAGCGCGCAGAGCGGTTGCCCGCAATGTATGAACCAAAGCTCGGGCTCTAAGTGTCTTCAGTCGTGCCTTACGTCGCTCGCGGGGATCGGCGATTTCCTTCTCTGTAGGGAGGGGTAGGGTGTTAGCAGCTTCAAGTAAACGGTCGCCAAAGTCTGTGGGGACTTCGTTGCTTCGTGTGTGCACACGGCGGCGCTCCTCGTGGGAACGCTGAATCTGAAGTGCTTTGCGGGCTCTTGTCTCCTCCTCGGGGGAGAAAGTCAACCATTCACGGTACCACCAGAATCGAAGGAGACGAGTGAGGGCCTGCAAATAAAGGCGGCGAGTGGAGGTACTGTATCCCTCTCGGAGTTCCTGGTCGTGCCCGTTGCCTTCGGGGCCAGGGCCTGCGTGCCTCGCCGTCTGCATCCATGCGTTGAAATCAGCTGAGACGCTAGAGGGCAGTTCATTGATCGGTGTGTTCGGGGTGAGTTCCTCGTGGTCTTCGCTGTATTTGAGAAAGGCGCGGGCGCCTGAACGATAAGAGAGGCGCGTTCTCTCGCTGCCCTCGCCAAAGTCGAAGTCATTGAAGAAGGCCTCGACGGCGTGCTCGATGGTGGGGAGGGTACCAAGATCTGAGTCGTTTTCTTTATACATCGTTATAAATTATAATAAGGTTTATAATTATTATCAACCCACAAAAAGAAAGATTTAAGGCGCCCAAGAGGGGATCCTCTTTATCCCACCTAGCACAAGACCCGTGATTGTCAGGAACAAGATATCGTGGGTGGAACTACTTCCATGTCGGCAGGCTCAAGATTGATTCAAGCAGATGTAGCTCGAGGCCGTAGATGGTGAAGTTGACATGGCTGTCGCTATCTAGGCTCTCGCTCCGCGTCCGGAGAAGTAGAGAATCGTTGCTTGCCTAATGCCTTGTTTGGGCGTCTTCAACTATCTAACGACATATGGCAGAGCACTCATGCGTCTGGTGGTATTATGCATTATTTAACTTCCTACCAAATCTTCTGCCGTCTTATTTCACAAAAGCTAAACCCATTCACAGCGACATAGATAACGAATGCGAAGGAGATGATTTCGGCTTCGGGAAGAATGAGCCCGAATGACTAACCTTGGTACTGTTCCTGAAGGCTTTGCTTAATACTTCTGCAGTATTGCGCCGCGTCGCTCCTCTACTGCTAGGGCACGAGCGCAATCCACCAGGTGCGGCTGTGGTCCACCCACTGAAGGCGCTACTTCTATAATGCCATCAGCAGTATTCTTTGATTCCTTACGATACTTTCTTGGAATCTCAGGGCTCAGAATGATGAACACCACGGCTCCCCATCCACCAACTACCGCACGCTACCTTGCGCATCGGGAAGATGGTACTGCCACCCTCCTAGTTGCCAATCACCGGTCATGTTCACACCGTATAGATACATGTTGGTCTCATCCGAGAGCACATGGGTCAGTCTGCCTAGGCATTTAGCCACAATGGTTTCTTTAACATCTCAACACCTAACTCAAACTCAATCAAAGTGTGCTACTCGATTATTCAATGATAATTTGGGATTGGGATTTTACCTGGAGGGATCTTATCGGACGAGGTCGTGGGACCACACCGGCCTTGTCACATTGGTTGAGATCGCGTCGGTTAGCGCAAAGGTTGCGCAACCATCCAAATCTGCAATGTGAATCACGTCCCCGCTGAGCTCCGTTTTAGCGAGGAATGCGATGTACTTCCCATCAGGTGACCACGCAGGGAATTGGTCATCATTCTTCGTAAAGCTTATCTGTCGAACTTCTGTGCCATCTCGATTCATAACGAATACATCATAATCTCCTTCTCGATCAGAGATGAACGCGAGCTTTTCTCCATCTAGAGACCAAGACGGTTCTAGATCTCGAGCATCATCATCTGTAAGGCGGATCAGATTACGTGTCGCGATGTCAACCATATAAATATCAGAAATCCTGTTCCGATAGAGGGAGAGCACAAGCGCTTCGCCATCGGGCGCCCACGCATAATAAATCCCCGGGTAGGCTTGAAATCCCTCTGTGAGGATCGTTGATGTGCTGTTTATTGTGTCATAGATTAGTACATCGAACAAATAATCACCTGAAGTTCCCTCATTTCCGAGCCAGGCGATATTGCGCCCATCCGGAGACCACGTCGGCTGGATATTCCAACGATAAGGGCTAGGAATTTCCTTCTTTTCCATACCATCCAAATCGCTAATGACAATCGAGCTTATACCTCCTCTAAAAGAACTATAGGCTATGGAAAGACCATCCGGAGACCATTGAGGGTTCGTTTCGACAGATGCAGGTGACCCTAGTCGATGAAGGATCGTCCCCTCTAAATCAATCACCAGGATATCTGTCTCACCGAATGATAATCCCCGGTCGGATTCGATGGCTAACATTTCATCAGAAGGTGACCATGAAGGATTCGTATCGACGCCGGGTGATATTGTTAGGCGAGTAACGTCTCGCCCGTCTGAATGCATGATGTAGATATCATCGTTACCCTCGTTTGATAAAGAGAACGCTAACCTGCCTTGAGGATCGAAAAAAACTTGGTCACAAGGATCTGGCGTCGAAGTTGCTTTGGGAGTGGGTTTGCTTGTTGGCATATTTGATTGCTCGGGTGTCCAGGTTGGCCCAAGCTGAACTTTTGTAGGTGATCTATCTAGTGTTGCAGTTGGGGAGGGAGCAGATGGGGATACAAGTCTACATGCAGAAACAAGGATTAAATTCAGTAACAAGAATCCGAAAACACGGCGACTTCTAATAAAAACAAGCTTAATGAGAAAGGATTTACGAATCCGCATAGTTCTCTCCCGAATTACTATTGGTTACAGGCAATGGGCTACCGCCAAAATTCTAGCAGGCTTCTTGAGGGAGAAAGGGATTCGACAAATTCCTGCCATGGATAATATTCCTCTCTTCCCGGCTTGAATGGATTCCTAATCCTCACCCAATTCCTGTCCGAGGATGGACTAGACTCATCCCATTGCGCAGACAAACCGGTCAGCACAACCCAATGGCCCGTTTGTGATTTAGTACTCGACACCAGGGCACCATCTTGGGATGTGCTTATATGGACTAGTGGTACGAGGTAACGTTGCTTTGCCAGCTTGGTCCAGAGTGTCCATTTATATTGAGCATCAGATCCGTACCAATATGGCGCGGCAGTACTTGTGTGGACAATAACCGGATCAGCGTAGCCAGCTGGGTGTGCGTAAGTATAACTGTGTCCCCATATGTGTGCTTGAACCATCCAGTCGTATGTTTTTGGGAATGCTTTTAAGACTGCGCGTGCAAGTTGATGCACAGAAGTACTTGATCTCGTATTTCCAAGAGCATCCCAAATAACACCTAATTGGAACTCAGAAAAGGTAACTGTTTCATAGATCATTTCCAGAGAGATTGCCCCACATAAGTTTTTGCCCCATATTCCTTCGGCCATTTCTCGTTCTGTTATGGGATGTTTTGGATAATACTGGTTCCTTCCGATCTGGCTTGCTGGTCCAACCATAACGGCAGGTGACCAAGTAATGTATGGAGGACGCTCCGATACAGATGTGCGGTTTCCCAAGAATTCTCCAAGCTCACATTCTTTCCTTTCCCATCCCTGCAGAAGTGAACAATATTCAACGATTCCTTTGGTCACCGGATCGTCGTCAGAAATCGGATACTCTCCCGATGGATCGCGTAGATTAATTGGATTCGCTTCAGCATATATCCAGTCATTGGTCAACTGTTTCGTTAATCCGATACCATTTACAGGATCTCGGGTTAAGAAGATGCCCATATCGCTTCCAAGATATCGAGCTCTCAAGTGTAAAAGTCCTGTTTCGTCCCCCCACTCCCCCGTAAATCCATACGCCGATGTCGAGATGCTGGTCGCAACAAGCTCATTCCCGAATGGCTCAAAGCTACGCGATTGGGCCAGCGTGCCAGCCCCGTCCACCAGCTGCCGTACGCTCCCCAATGCGTCGGACAGATGATATCGCCATCCACTCGGCTGCAGCTCCCCAATCCTCTCCGCACCATACAGATAATCATTCGTCCCATCACTGAGCACCTGTGTGAGTCCGGTAACCATGTCGAGTGAATAATTCGTCGGGACACCATTCACCGTCTGACTCAACCGATCACCCAGTCCGTTGTATGCATACGTGTAGGTGTCAACGCCCTGTTCTACAGAAATCAGCCGGTTGGCATGATCGTAGTTGTACGTGCTTACACAATCCGATTGCAGATTGCCGTTGTCATCCCAGGTGAAAACCACACTATCCACCTCGATTAGCCGGTTGGCGATGTCGTATAGATAGGTGTTGCTGCCCTCGTGGGTATCCTGCGTCAGGCGGTTGCCTACGGCATCATAGGTGTAGTGGAAGAACTCGCCGGTGTCATAATCTGCTGCTGTGAGCCGATATAGCGGGTCGTAGGTGTAGTCGATCGTCACAGGCGCGCCAAAGGTGAGACTCTCGGCCTGGGCAAGGATAGCGCTATCCAATGCGGTCTCAAGCAGGGTCGGCTCAAGTAACGCCGTCGGGCTGGATGTCGGGATAGCCGTCGACGTCGCCGTCCCTGTTACCGGGATTGGCGTGGCAGTAGAAACCGCAGGCGTCAATGAAGGTGTTGCGATCGGTGTAGCCGTCGGCTCTTCCTCCTGTTGTGGTCCAGATGACAACACCAGACCATTCCAGAGGCGAGTCAGACTCTGAATCACACTCCCCAATCCCCCAAAGCTGGAGAGTCGTCCTTCGGTGCGAACATACCCGTTGGCCGCGTCATTTGGAAGGTAGCCCACTCCTACCGCCGTCGCGTCGAGTGTGCCATCCCCTTCGATCGCCAGCCAACTGACCTTCTCTTTTTTGTGTCGCATCTCCGAGTCGTAGGTGGTGTCTTCCTCGATCATCACTTCAACATCCGCAGCCCCCAGGCTCTGGTAGCGCAGATGCGAGTTATCTTCTTCAGCATAGGTATACAATGCAGCGATAAAGCGTGGCGCAGTCGAGAACGCAGGGCTGAAGCCGACCGTATACCATCTGTTTGAAACACTGCCTGGAGTAATCCCGGACTGGTACCTGTGCCCGGACCAGGCACCGCTGGCTGCTTCAATCGCCACCCAGCCGATCGTCTCGCTGCCGTGCGGTGCGGTCGAAGCCTCTTCTTCCTCCATCGCCACATCGAAGCTGCCAGCAGATGTGTTCTGCTGCCGCGTGCCGACGAAGCTGGCATCATTCTCGCTCTGCACCTGGCTGAAGACAGCCGGCGCATCGGAAAATCCGGCGCTGAGCGTGACCGTCTCCCACTGATTGCTGATCAGTTTCCCGACGGATGCAGTCGTTGTAACCTTCCCCACCTCCAGGAGTGTGCCGTTGGCCAGCTCCCAGTCCCCGCTCTCAAGCACGAGGTAGCTGACCACCTCGACGCTGTCATGGTTGCCGTCCATGTCCGGCGCTTCGTCGATGTAGAAGGTGAAGCGGTCCGTCTGCACATCGGTGATGCGCACTAGCGATGGGTCGCTTTCGTTAATTGAGGCCGGGCGGGCGATGACGACCGGATCGGTGTACGTGCGGCCCAGGATCACCGTCTGCGGATTGTGATCTAGATCGGTCACCTGGCCCACCTCGCCTCGAATGTTGAAAGGTCCGATCGCACTCGAGACCTGGCAGCCGTTATCAAATGTCAGCCTCAGGTTGTAGCCCGAAGAAGCGGCATAGGTGCCATAAAAGACTCCCAGCCGGGCCGAGAGATCCACCTGGCGGTCGGTGGGTGATCCTAACCACGAGCTGATGTGGGTGGGCGGATACAGATCCTCCCCGGACCATATCACAATGCCATCCAGGAAAACGTTGAAAACGGCATCGTTCG
>SOJU01000023.1 GCA_004376465.1 Anaerolineales bacterium
AAACCACCGTTCCACAATGTGTGCAATCCGATCGCCAGGAAATACGCCTTGAGCAGTGTGCCCCAACCCATCTTGCGGGCGCGGAACCACCCCAGGGCCACAATGGCTGTACAGAGTGGGTGCATGACGGAACCGATCCCGCGAATGAGCGTCACTCCGCCCCACGTCCAGCCACTCCATTGCGCATAAACCCCCTCATAAAGCATGTTTTCCAGAATGGCAAAACCTGCTCCCGAAGCTAATCCGATCATGAAAGCCTGTCGTTCGTCGAGAACCCTCTTGCGGCCAAACATCGTAATCCCCAAGGCTTTGGCGAACTCCTCCGGAATTGGAGCTTGTAATGCGGTAATGATGAAAAAGATAATAATAAGTGGTGACGAGAAGAACTTATCAAGGAAACCTGAGGTGCCCGTGGCAAGCTCACTGAAGGAATAAGCGAAATACTCAAACGGCATGAGAAGGTTGTAGATGACGTAAGGGAAAATGGTTTGCAATAGAATGGCGACGATAATCGAGAGCGTGCTGCCGGCGACGAAGGCCAGCGCGCCCTGCCGCCAGGTGAGGGGCCATCCGAGTTTGCGCCCCGCCCAAGCGAGAACGACAAACGTCGGTAACGCAGCTCCCAGCACAAATAACGGAGGGAAGAGGAACTCCGTGGCGATTTCATAATTGATCACCAGGTTCCCTAATCCCAGGACCAATGCGAAGATGAGCAGGAATGTGATTATCGGGGGAAGCCTTAGTGATGATGAGCGTCGTTTGAGAATTGAGCCCAATCCATGGAATAGCGCCAGAGAACCGCAGACCAAGCCCAGGAACATCCCGGCGATTTGCCCCAACTGGGGACCGAGGATATCTCCCCCGAGAAACAACGGGAGACCAAGGAAGCTGACGGTTGTTGCCACACCAGCGAGAAGCAGCACCCCACCGACTAGTACTGCAACGTATGCCCAGAACTTACTTGGTTGTCCATCTTCATTCATCATAACGCCTCTCAAAAAACCTCAATTTCCCCCAACTCCTCAAGCGTACGACTGGCTTCCTGGCTCACATCGGGAGGACCGTCGCGCAAGGCATGGATCAAGAGAGCCACAGCCTCAGCTCGTCTGCCCTGGACGAGCAGATGTTTCCCTTGTGCTATTGCGGATTTAGGGTCGGATGGCATCTTTATATCGGGGACCCCTTCTATTCCAGAAAGACTTGGTGCGGAGTTTGCGTTATCTGCGAGGTCAGTTGAGTCCGTTTTGCTGCTATCTTTGGAGCGTCGTCGCCTTACCACCACAATAATCACCACAAGGATGAAGATAAAACCAGTCAGGCATATACACTCGGTCATCTCTCACTCCCAAGTATCTAATACCTCGAGCCATTCCTGCGCTCGGGCGATGATCTTCTGTTAAAGGAATCCTCTTCCGTAAAATGCTCTTCCGACCTCAGAGTTTTTTCACTGCGTCCAATAGTTCAAGCTGATTGAGTGCTTCTTTTTTTAGGATTGGATCCTTCGAAGTACGATACACCGCAGTAAAGGCTTCGATGGCTTTGGATCGTTCACCTCGGCCCAGCAATGACTTGCCGAGGAGGTAATTCTCTTCTGGTGAAGATGCAGTCGACGCCTCAGTCTCACTGGCTTTCTCACCATCGCTCGCTTGAGTCGTGTGCTCCGTTTGAGTCACCCCAAGTTCGTGACTAATTCTCTTTCGGCGCGCTCGTGAAATCCAGATAGCGAGAAAGGTCACGGGAAGCGCTAGACAAGCAAGGGTTTGAAGAACCCTACGAACACTTTCAATGAAATTATTTCGTTCCTCCGGTAAGACTTCCTCCACTATCGGCTCTTCATTCAACATTGAGCTCTTCAAGGTTGAATATTCC
>SOJU01000209.1 GCA_004376465.1 Anaerolineales bacterium
TTTGCCAGCTCCTGCCCGCACGCCTCCATGAGCACCGGGTCCACCTGATGGTTGATAAAACCATCGACTTTCAGAATGCCTCCGCCGAGATTCTTCCCTTCTGAGAGAATGCGTTGCCTTAATTTATCCATTTAGGCTCACCCTGTTAATGTGTGGTTTGGAGCATTGTACAGCCAGACGATAGGGATGCAACTGTGTTGATCGAGGGGATGATTTCTAGTGGGGGGAAGCGGATGTGTCTGCGCTTGACATAGAACGTATGTTCCGCTAGAATAAGAACAAGTGTGCGATGTTTTCGATGGGGGTGGATTGAATTCCTGGTGAGGTCAACAGCCTCACAGAGGAGGAACAATGGCGAAGGGAAAGTTAACGGACCGCCAGCGGCGGATACTGGATTTTATTCAAGAATTCACCTCGGATAATGGTTATCCCCCATCCATCCGGCAAATTGGGGCGTCTGTGGGGATCTCATCAACCTCTGTTGTTAATTACAATCTTAATCGATTGGTAGAAGAGGGATTCCTGGATCGCGATAAGAACGTGTCCCGGGGAATTCGCCTCACCGACAAGCTGTTGAAGGCGACGGGAAACCTGGGCGAGGTCATCCGTATCCCGATGGTGGGCCGTATCTTCGCCAGCGAACCCGTGCATCTACCCAGCACGGATTCGCCCATGTTTGGCGCAGACGAGGCGATCGAGATCACGCGCGACATGCTCAGCTCCACCGATGAAGTCTTCGCCCTTGAAGTCAAGGGTGATTCCATGATCGATGCCATGGTCAGTGATGGGGATATCGTCGTGATGAAACGAGATTATCATTGGAGCAATGGCGATATGGTGGCGGTCTGGCTGAGGGATCTCGAAGAGACGACGCTAAAATACATTTACCATGAGGGGAATACGATCAGGCTGCAACCTGCGAATCCCACGATGGATCCGATCATCATCGAAGATCCTAAGCATCTTGAGGTTCAAGGGAAAGTGATGCTTGTCGTACGCCAACTCGCGTAATCATTGGACATTGTGCCCTGAAATAGCCGCTTGAATTGCAATCAATCGGTGATGAGCTCCCCCGAGGCAGATGCTTCGGGGGAGCTTTTTCTATGGTTGGTTTGCTCTAGCAATGATGATCATCGTCTCGGAGTCTTCTTCGAGGGGGGAGCGATTATAGTCACCGTAGGCATCGACGACCGTGTAGTTCGCACAATCCAGAAACTCTTGGACCTTTTCTTCTGGCCGCAAGAAATATTTTCTACGAAGCGTATAACGTTGGGTGGATCCATCCGCGAAAAGCTCGTCGTAATGCCAGAGGATCTCCACCTGGTCTTGAGCGGTCCCTTCTATTCGCTGCGCGTAAACCTGGCACGGGTTTCCGCTTTCAGGCTCAACAAAGGCGGTCAGAGGTTCATTGGGGTCGACCCCTTTGAAGGAATCGACCGCGGGATTCGGAATCTCGAAGGCGAGAAGTCCGTCTGGGGCTAATTGTCCACTGATGTTGACAAACGAAGCAATCAACCCGGGGTCGTCGAATGTAGCCAGTGTGTTCATTGAGGCGATCGCTAGATTGAAATTAACGTCGAATGCGAAAGTCTGGATATCGGCTTGCACAAGGCAGGAGTTCTGTTGGAAGAAGGGGGCGAGGTTTATTTGTGCACGAGCGAGCATGTGGTGATCGAAGTCGATTCCAATCACGTGATGCTCTGCTTGGATGAGTGCCTGAACAACTCGACCTGTTCCACATCCAAGTTCAATCATGGGACCGCTCTGCTTAGCTGCAAGATGAAGCCATAAGGCGAGGTCTTGCCCAAAGGCGCGATATTGGGCATTAAAATAGCGAGCAAAGGTTGCGTCACTCATAAAAGGATGTGTTCTCCGATCTCTCCTTGACCCTGACGGAGGTGAGTCTTATACTCGTGCCGAGCCGGGGTGTAGCGCAGATGGAAGCGCGCCGCGTTTGGGACGCGGAGGTCGGCGGTTCAAGTCCGCCCACCCCGACTGTTTGTTATCCCGACTGTATTTTACAACCCCTTAGCGATTGGAGGGAACGATGCGAGGAATTCGCGTCACGAAGGAATCGCGCAAGATAGATGTTGTGCTCGTTGCCGCGAGGTACACAGACAAGGGAGATCGGGTTAAGGTTGCGAAAGGTTATGTTCGCCGCGGAGCGATCTGGGGTGACCTGAAACTGCTGCCTCGTAAAGATCTCGTCGAGCGATTGAAATCCGGCGAGCGAGTTGTGGTCGGGGAAAATGCGGAAATCCCGGGGAGCTTCCACACCCTCGCGAAAGTACGGTTGACTGAAGGAAGCAGGGGTGAAAAACTCGTCGCAGATGGCGTGGATGGGAAGGGCGACGAGCTTGGGTTGCCATTATATTAATTGGATCTGTATAACTGATTAGTTAATTTTCAGGCGAATCCAGGGGCTGGAATTGGTTGGCTTGACCGGCTCAGGGGCGAACGGTAGAATCACATCATACGCGGGCGTCGCCAAGTGGTAAGGCATCAGCCTTCCAAGCTGACATTCACGGGTTCGAATCCCGTCGCCCGCTCTTGACCGCCTCCGGGCGGTTTTTTTTACCAAATTTGTTTTGGTGGCTAAAGTTTTGCCGACCGGCTAATAAATGTCGGCATAAGCCATTCCCTCAAGTTGTGAATACATTGAGATAGCGCTATCCTGTTTTGGATGAAGGACACACCATGAAGAAAGTGCTGAGCGTCAGCCTGGGCTCTACGACCCGAGATCACTCCACGGAAGCCGAGTTCATGGGGAAACATTTCTGGCTCAGCCGCCAGGGCACGGACGGCGATTTTGATCGCTACGTCCAGATGTACCGCGACAACGACGGCAAGGTTGACGCCTTTGGAGTAGGTGGGGCGGAATTCTATCTATGGGTGAACGGCCGGCGCTATTATTTCCGCGAGATTAAGCGAATCCGCAAAGCGATCAAGATCTCCAAGGTGGGGGATGGCAACGGCATCAAGCATCTCCTTGCGCCGCTAGCGATACAGGCGCTCCAGGAGCATGGATACGACCTGCGCGGCAAGAAAGCTCTCAAGACGACAGCTGTTGATCGCTACGGCCTGGCGAAGGCGCTCGTCGATGCCGGTTGTGATATGACCTTCGGCGACTTCATGTTCGCGCTCGACATCCCGCTCCCCATCCACAGCATCCGCACCGTGCACATCATGGCGGTCATGCTTCTGCCCATCATGACGCAGCTTCCCTTCCGCTGGCTCTATCCCGTGGGTGCGGAACAGGAGAAGGAACCATCCAAGAAGTACAGCCGTTTCTACGAGGAGGCGGATGTCATCGCCGGCGATTTCCTGCAGATCTGGTCCAATCTACCCGACGACCTGAGCGGAAAGATTATCATCACGAATACCACCACGGCGAAGAATGTCGAGGCGCTGCAAAAGCGTAATCTGCATGTCCTGGTAACGAACACACCTCGCCTGGAGGGGCGCTCTTTTGGCACAAACGTCATCGAGGCTATGTGCCGTTGTCTGATCGACAAGCCCGATGACCAGATCACCGAGGCGGATTTCAAGGACATCATCGCCCGCGTGCCCCTCAAGCCACAGGTGCACATCCTGAATTAGGCGCCACTGGCATTTGCACGCAAACCGGGTAGCCCATCCTTGCCTGTTCTTACTTCATACCTAATAAACTTGATTACTCTGTCGCTAAGAATTATTGAAGAAAGACTTCCGACTTCGGCGGGGGTCTGCTAAAATCATAAACGAGGGCCCGTAGCTCAGTGGTAAGAGCGGCCGGCTCATAACCGGTTGGTCGTAGGTTCAATTCCTACCGGGCCCACAAAATATGGTTTAAAAAAGGGCGTTTTGTACCAACGCCTTTTTTTGTAAAGTCCTACTTTAGTAATTGTAAAGACTACAAGTTTGCGATTATTTCCATCAACTGCTTTTTGATTTCTTCGTTACTTTGATATCTGCTCTTATCGAAAGAATATCTTAGATTTCCTCTTTCCCCCTTTTTCTGAATAATATATGAGCAATACTTCTATATATTTGTTATGCCTCGGGATACGATCAAAGGAATGCAGAGTCCTGGAGGAGGTCATGGCAATTATGCTCACCAAGCCGCGTATTCTAGCGTACAGCCGCGGAATAGCATCGTTTTTTTTGCTTGGGTGTCTGGTGGTAGCCCTTTACTATTTTCCGGTCTCCTATGGAGATTGGCGGTTTTTCTTTCGACCAGCGGCCCTCTCCCTTACGAATCCATACCAAGTTAAAGGTATCCTCAATCCCCCCTGGACCTTCGTGCTCCTCTATCCTCTGGCTCTATTACCTGAACGATGGGGTGGAGTGGCGATAGCGCTGCTATCAATTATTGCAATCGCTATATTCCTTCGATCCCCCGCCAAGCTGCTTGCGATGTCCGCATCGGCCCCTTTCATATTTGTCATAGTTCTGGCGCAACTCGATGCTCTAGTCCTATATGGCCTGATGCTTCCAGCGAGCTTGGGTCCACTCCTGATCATGATCAAGCCTCAGGGAGCTCTCCTGACTGTATTGAATAGGATTAGCCGGCATTCTCTAATCATGTTTGCCGGTGTATTCATGATATCGATACTTGTGTGGGGTTTTTGGCCAGCGCAGATGCTTCGCGCCGGGCTTGTGCCTGATGAATTGCGGAATGCGTCATTCTTTCCGTATTCACTACCGCTAGCGCCCATTCTCGTCTTCTTTGGAATTAGGCAGAAGAGCGACGCTTGCCTATGTTGGGCGACTCTCTGTGTCTCGCCTTTCTTTCAGATGCATTCCATGTTGCCTGCAATTGCCTGTACCATTCAAGAAACAAAGGATTGGAGAATCTGGGCGCTTTTGTCAATTCTCTCGTGGCTAATGTATGCTGGACATGTAGGCTGGGTTATTTGATGAATTTCCGTGTCTAGCGAGAGAATTTTATGAGGCAGTCTGCTTAAGCGGGCTCTCAACTCGCTGGATCGGACCCAGCCAGTTCTGTAATTTCGACCGATAATAGCTTGGCCGGTCCACACAGCTCGAAGCTGTTATTCTCTATTACGAATGTTTATTCGGAAAGTTATTATGCGACTATCCAGTGGATTACCAGCTACTAAAATGCCATCAAGACACTCTTTCAGCCCAAGAACAATATCCCACCATAACAAAGCACAAAACCATATCCGGACTGTAATCAATTTATTTCCGGTTGGTCGTAGGTTCAATTCCTACCGGGCCCACAAAATAATGCTAAAAAAAAGGGCGTTTTATGCCAACGCCTTTTTTTGTTAAGACCTCTTGTCGAAGTAATGATGCCTGATTCCATCATATGTACTTTTCGGAGTAATATTGTACAGTTATGCCATTAAGTGCAAACTTTAAAAGGAGGAGGATATTATGGATGAGTCAAGAAAAGAAATTGAACAACAGATAGCAAAAGAAGTAGAAAAAAAGGTGACTGATTGGGTGACAGTAGCGATCACGAGCCTCATCCAAGTCGCGATAATGTTTGCTATTTCGTTGGTCCTATTCAAGGTCGTGTGGGCGTGGGTTGTTCCCGACCTATTCCCCGGAGCGGTCGCTCAGGGTCTGATTATCGGAGACCTGACATGGCTCGCCGCGGTGAAATTAGCCGTGCTTGTGGGTGTGCTAGGCGGCTTTTCTCCCGCATTCACCGACGCCATCAAACAGCGGCGGGTCTGATTGACAACCACGGATTGCACCCAGCTGTGTAGCTCCGCTCTGGAAGAAGCGATCATTGAGTTGGGGAAGACCTTCAGGCCGGTATATTAACAGCTTTAAATTCAATCAGCATAGCCGTTAAGGTCAAGAACAATAACCCCCAATCGCAATGATTAATACTATATCCCGCTTGGTCGTAGGTTCGATTCCTACCGGACCCATATATCGATCACTGAGAACCAAAAAGGCTCGGCATCCACGCCGAGTCCTTTTCGTTGTCATGCTTCAGATTGTCCACTTATTCTACGATTCCATCGTCACTTAAAGATGGGGCAGCGGTGATGGAGATACTGACCATCGCGCTCGAAGCTTCAGCATCCACGTCCGTCGTCGCGTAGATGAAACTGTCTTCACCCACAAAGCCAGCGGTGGGAGTGAAATGAATGATGTTCCCGATCACTTCCACAGTCCCATTATCGGGGATTGTCTCAAGCGCAACGCTGATAGAACCGTCGCCCAAAACCTCGTCATTCACCAGTACATCAATCTCGATGATGACTCCCTCTTCCCCTTGAACCATGTCGTCGAAAGCCAGGGGAATATCATTCACGGACGCTACCTCAATTGAAACGGTGGCCGAATTCGAGGACAGGTCCCCGTCGCTTACCTGGTAGGTGAAGCTGTCCAACCCGTTATAGTCCAGATCCGGAGCATAGGTGAAAGAACCATCCTCATTGAGGATGAGGCTTCCATGGCTTACGTCACTCACCAGGACCACTGTGAGAGGCTGCCCTTCTGTGTCGCTATCGTTCTCCAAGACGCCGAGTGCAGACACTTCCAGCACCTGGTCTTCCTCTAGTTGAAAGCTGTCATCATTGGCGACTGGAGCGCGGTTCGGCAGGATTACGGTTACGGTCACCGTCGCGGGTTCAGATTTATCCGAACCATCTGTAGCCATATATATGAAGAGATCTTCCCCAGCGAAGTCCGGATCAGGGAGATAGACAAAGGATCCGTCTGCGTCAAGTGTCA
>SOJU01000230.1 GCA_004376465.1 Anaerolineales bacterium
TCAGCCAGGGAACGGTTTCAAATCTGCTGGCTGCCTACGAAGCCTCCACACCCGCCCTGCGCGGGTTGTTTGCTTCCGGGATGGCTCCAAGGGCTGTTATTGAACTGCAGGACACCTTCGCAAAGCTGTCCGAGAAAAAGCAGGTGGAACTGGCCAGGCAGCTGGACGGGGCTACAAAACGGGAAGTCCAGTACATAAAGGAGCTTCTCGATCAAGGCATCAGTCCCGAAACCGCGGTCGACACGATCGGTACAAGTCGCGCAAAGCCAATGGAGGGCGATGCGCCAAGGATGTCGCTGGAGGATGAAGACCAGCTGCGAGCTGTGGCTGAATTGACCGGTGTACCCCTTCGCAGCGCCAAAAGCCTGGCCAGGAAAGCAAGCGCTCAAGGGGCAGGTCCGGAGGCGCTCCAACTGGCGTGCGTGTATGTGGCCCGGGGAGGGACCAGCCGAAATGCGATGACGTTCGCTTCGAAGATGGCTGAAGATGGAAAGATCAACCGATTGCTTGCCCAGAGCCTGCGGATCGAACGGAAGGCACGCAAATTGATTGAGAAAACCAGAGACGAGAAGGCTGCGAATTTTTTGAACACCGTCTTCTTTGGAGGTGGGGGGTAATGGGGATGCACGCCAGCGTTCGCGATCACCTGAACGCATTTGAACACGCACCGGATTGGGTTGTATCGTTAGGAGAAATGATCCAGCGAGCAGACGAATGCTCAACGGCGATTGCAGCCTCCAGGGCGCGTGATCTGAGCCAGATGGATGGCATCGGTGAAGCAGTGGAGGGCATTGCCCGGGGTTGGGAGATCCTGATGGGGTATGACCTTACCTCTCTCACCCCCCTTCAACGAGAAACCATCGAACTGCTGGTGTTAAACATGAAAAACAATCTTACAGAAGGACTTAACCATGCAGGGAGGATAGAACGATGACCGTAAACAGGACGCTTCTCATCATCGGGGTGATCATCGCCATAATCGGAGCAGGGCTTGTCTTTGTGGGCAACCTGTACCTATCACCTCCAACCGACTTCATCGTGGCCGCCAGAGACAACATACCCGCCGGCACCAGGCTGAGCGATCTTCCAGAGGATGCCTTTGTGCAGATTCCGGTGAAGTTCACCAACAGCAGCGCTCGAATGATGCTCGAGGGTGTAGCACAGCCGCAAGATCTGCAGGCCATGAGAGCGGCAGGGGCCATCCTGATTCAAGATGTCTACAAGTACCAGCCGCTCACACTGGGCTCGGTGGTGAGTCCGGACAACCCGGCCGCAGCACGGGTCACCCGCCTGGGATTGGACGATCCTGGCCTGGTTGTAATCACCATTCCCGGGGACGACACGAATGTACCGGAGGGTATTCAGCCCGGCGACAGGATCGATCTGGCCGTGGCCGTGACGGATGTGAATGACATCCTGGTGCTAAAAGAGGAAGAAGAGGGCACAACGCTGACGGCGCTGCCCGGGTCTACCCTGACCGGGATCCCCAACGAGGCGCTGGCGGCTGTACTTGCAGAAGCTGGATACGTGGTCGAGCCGCCTGAGGGCGCTGCTCCCATCAATTCCAAAGAGACACCAACACCAGAGCCAACACCCGAAGGTCCGGTGCTGCGCGAGCCGATTACCAAATTATTGGTTCAGGGTGCGCAGGTTATCGCCGTACGCCGCGATACTTCGCTGGCGTCCGTAAGTTCGGATGGCTCGGCGTCGATCATCGAGGGCGACATCACCGGTCTGGACGTCGTCATCCCGCGTGAAGCCTTTGAATTCGTGACCATGGCGATGAACGGCGGAAACCTGCAGATTGCCCTGCTCTCTCCGCTCGTAGCGGAGAGCAGCGAGGCCCCCACGCTTGGCGCTTCCCTGCAAGACCTGCTGGATCTGTTCATCGCCGATCGCGAAACCCTGACAGAAGAAGCAGATGCACCCTAGATCTTATTGGAATCTGAGCTGCTAGAAATGAGGTCCCACGAATGACTGAGCATGAAAGCGAAAATTTAACCGCGTTGCTCTTCGCCCGGCCGGAAATCTCCACCCAGATGATGAGCGTCATGCACATGGCCAGCGGTAGAAAAGTTGTGCTGGCGACCTTCCTGCCGATTTTCAACCTAGCGAACGCAACAACAGTAATGCAGCAGCTGACACCACAGGTCGTGATCCTTGACGCCAAAGTGGAAGGGTTCAGCCTGCCGCAGATCGTGGATCTGAGGCAGAAAGCGGTTGCACCGTTTGTTGTGGTTGGCTTGGCCCAGGCCGGGTCGAGCGAGATGGAAGAGATGCTGGGAGTCGGGCTGGATGCAGCATACCCCCTGCCCCTCAGCCAGCAAACCTTCGCGCGCATGGATGAAGAGCTTCCAGGAAAGTATGAGGAAGCAGCGAGAGGCTGGGGCAAAGGTGCCTGGGGCGCAGCCGCACCCGAGGCGATTAAAGCGGCGACGGCCGCTGCCGGTGGCGCCGCCTGGGAGAAGAAGGCAATCGCATCCTGGTCGCCAAAAGGGGGCGTGGGCAAAACGGTTGTCGCCTGCGAATTGGCGGCAATGCTGGCCGCCATCGGCGGTCGCGATGTGGTCCTGATCGACGCTAACATGAACGGTGGGCACGTGAAGACGCGTCTGAACATCGACGCACCCTACGGACTCTTGAACGCCGCCTCGACCTACCACACCCATAAAGGCCATCCTTCGCTCGAATCCGATGCCGTCAACAAGCTCAAGGCTTACCTGATCCCGATGCCCGGCACGCCCAACTTGAAGATCCTCCCTGGCGTGCTCAATATGGAGCAGTCGCTTAATGAATCTGTCGTGGGAGATGCCGGCATCGAATTCATGAACTGGTTGATCGCAACCCTCAAACGACAATACGACTTCGTGATAATCGATCTGGGGAGTTCCATCAACGTGGGCGTCCACCAGGGCGTCATCCGCAGCGTCGATTTCATCATCGTCCTGTGCGAACCGGACCTGACGAGTGTGGCGGATGTCAAAGAAAGCGTGCACCGCAGCATCATCAGCCGCATGGGAATGAACATCAACCGCTTTGGGCTGGTCATCAACAAGTGGCAGGACGGCCTCGGCGTTTCGCTGAAAGAGGCCTCCAAATTCGCCAAAGTATCGGCGATGGGCATCATCCCCAACGACCCGACGGGTAACGTGACCCTGGCCGGGAATGAAGGCCAGTCCTTCGTGGCTCGCTTTGCGAATAAGAAAGGCAATCCCAAGGAAACCGAACAGACGCTGCATGGCTTCGCTTCCCTGTCCGGGCAGTTTTATCCGCCTATCGCCGCGGCCTGGTCCGAGCGGTTGAAACGAGCTGGGAAGAAGGGGTTGTTCAGGAGAGGCTGAAAGGGATGAACCATGGACTTTGAAGATTCCCATGCCGCCAAAACGGCAGGGGTCGTAAGGAATGAAAGCGGGGCAGATCCGTATCAGGCGGTCCTCGATCGGATCCGAAAACAGCTGTCCAAAGAGTTTACAGCGGACAAACTGGCGAACGCCGGACCCCAGGTGACGGAGGCGGCGGCTCGCGTCGCCGCCCAGCAGTATCGTGATTACAACCAGGATGCGCTCACCAAGACCTTGCCGCGCCTGATGATCCCCGAGGAACAATTCATCGATATGGCTCTGGCAGATCTCCTGGGCATGGGCGCAATCGATACACTGCTTAAAGATGAGACCATCGAGGATATCGCGGTTAACGGGCCGAATGAGGTCATGGTCTATCGACACGGCCACTGGGAGCAGGAGAATGTCTCCTTCCCATCAGCGGACAGACTGCTGGAAATTCTGAACCGGGGGTTGGCGCACTCCAACCGCAAGGCCAATATGGTGACTCCGATCGCCGATGCCGTGCTGCGGGGTATGGAGCGCATCAGCGTGGTCACCTATCCGGTCGCATCCCCCCACCCCACAGCGGTCATCCGCATCCCCAGGGCGAAAAACATCAACCTGGAAGATATGGTGAACCCCTACGAGAGCGCGCAGGAAGCCCCAACGGATGGAACCGTGAGCGATTATAAAAGCCTTATGGAAGGCACTATGGAAGGGCTGTTATCGCCCCAGGCAGCAGCCTACCTTCATGGGGCTGTGCTGGCAGGTTTGAATATCGTAGCGGTGGGACCGACGGGATCGGGTAAGACGACTCTCTTGATGGCCCTGGGGCGCAAGATACCCAAGGGTCAGCGCATCCTGATCATTGAGGACACGCCCGAGATCGACCTGTATCCCGGAGAAGAAGCGCCCAACAACGTGCTTTATCTGAGAACAAGACCTTCGACGATTGAGGGATTGAAAGCCATCGAGCAGGAAGACCTGGTGAAGCTGGCGCTGCGGCAGAGGCCGGACGCCCTGACGTTGGGTGAGGCGCGTGGACCGGAGGTATTCGACCTCTTGAACGCGTTGAACACCGGCCACAAGAACGGTCTGACCAGCATCCACGCGTATGGCGTTGAAGAGCTGTTCAGCCGCATGTTCTTGATGCTGGCGCAAAGCGAGCGCGGTCGGCACCTGGATACCTATCGGGCCGCTAATTTAGTCGCTTCGACTCTGCATGTAGCCGTCTCGCTCGAGATGGTTGGCAACACACGCTTCGTGCGCACCATCGCTGAACTGACAGGAAACGTGGTCCAGAAGGGAACCGCTTACGAGCCGGAAATGAAGGCCATCTTCCAGCGAGAATCGGCTCGGGGCAAGTTGACCGGCCCCCTGCATGAGTCGGTACATACGAAGATGCTCGAACAGGCCGGGATCGCAAAGAACGTGTACTCACCGGCTTGAGAGGCCTGAGGAGGGTGCAGGTATGGGATTGTCACTACATATTCTTGGCGCATTGATCGCCGGCGCGGGCATTTTCGTGGCCATCATTTCCCTGCGCTGGTCGCGGGCGGGACAAAATCTAAGAAGGATCAGCGAATTGCGCAGGACGGCAGACGAGACCCTCGATGTTGAGCCGCTGGAAGATGATTTCTTCCGCTCGGTGAGCAAACGCGGATTGGATGTTACCCTGGCTCAGGCAGATCTGGACGTTACGCCGGCGGGGTTTGTCCGGACCGGCATCCTTCTTGGTTTGGTTGGCCTGGCAGGTGGTTATCTGGTGAGTGGAGGATTGATCGTCGCCGCCTTTACGACCGTGGGATCGGTGGTTCTCTATGTCTATTGGCTCCAATGGCGCAGGGACGAGAAGAGGCTCGAATACGAAGAGGCGCTGGCCGACATGTGCGATCGCATTTCCGCTGGGGCCACCCTGACCTCAACCCTGCAGGGAGCTATGAATCACGCCGCAGAGACAGCGCCAGAGATTGTAAAAGAAGATTTCAATTTCATCGCCAGCCAGCTCACCCAGACCGCCAGCGTCAAGACCGCCTTCGGTGATGTCGTGAAGCGCAGGGGGAGTTATTCACTGGCGATGATGGCGGATACCCTCGAGGTGTGGTCCCTGCGGGGGGCGACCATTTCCCTGCAGGAAGTGCTGGCACCGCTGAGCGGGACGATCCGGGCAATTGCCATGGAAGGCCGCCGCATGAACAGCGAATTGACGCGGGCTCGATGGCAGCTCTTTATCGTCGCCATTGCACCGGCGGGGTTCGTTTTGCTCCTGCGATTGACCTCACCTGCGATGGATCGTATTTACGCAAGCATGACAGGGCAGATCGTGCAGATTGTGGCTTACACGATCGCGGTCGTAGGATTCCTGCTTGGACAGCGAACGATGCGACGTGTGCGCCGTGTTATGGAAGTTGAAGCGAGTTAGGAGAAGGACATGGATGCAGCATACATACAAGCGGCAGCGCTGGCTCTTCTAAGCGGGATCGGGATATTCTTGATCTTTGCCTCCTTCTCCGTTCCGCTCACTGCCGCAACACGGCGGATCATGGATGAGTCCGCGGGCCCCAGGCTCGGAGGCATGGCGGAAGGAAATATCTCCCGCGCTTTCATGGTCGATCTCAGTAAACGCATCAAGCCAGAGGGTGGAGACCTGGAAGAGCGCCTGCGCAGATCCGGATGGTTTTATCCATCGGTTGCCGAGTTTCACGCACGCCGGATCGTTGCCAGCCTGGTTTTTGCCTTCCTGGGTATCGCCCTCGCGGTTGGCGCCATGATCGCCATCGGCATTCCTGTCCGTTTTCTTTTCGTAGCTGCAGCGGGGACATTGTTTACGGTACTCGGTTTCCTCTTTCCAGATCGAGCCCTCGATAACGCTATAAAGAAACGCCGTGATGTGCTGAAGCGCGAAATGGGGTTCGGCCTTGAGAAGATCTCGCTCTTCCTACAGTCCGGATCTGATCTGCTCGAGGCGCTTGGGCAGTCATCATCGCTGGGGATGTTCGGGCGTGCATGCAGCCTGATCGCAGCCCAGGCTGGAACCGGGAGACCGATCAGCGAAGTCAACAGCATGGTGAGGGATGAACTCCCGATAACACCCGAATTCGATGAGTTCCTGCAGCTCGTGCAGACAAGCATTGTCAAAGGGCAGGAGATCGTGGAACCCTTCCGACAGCGAGCAGCATCGATGAGAGAGATGCTGCGCAGGGCAATAATCGAGGAAGGTCACAGAGCGTCTATCCGGGTTACGCTGATCACGTCGCTGTTTGTGCTGGCGGCGAGCATGATTGTGATCTTCATTCCGCTCATGATCATCCTGGATCAGCAGGGGATTTTCTAAAAGGATCGAGTG
>SOJU01000079.1 GCA_004376465.1 Anaerolineales bacterium
GTTACGAGGAGGTCCAGTTCACCTTTAATTTCGACGAGATTGATAAACGCAAACCGTATGCTAAAGAATAGCCGGGAGCCCTCAATCCGAGGATCGTAGGAATGTCGGAACAGAACGTAGAAATAACTGTAGACGAACTTCGCCACCTGGTCTCAGACCGGGCGTTAAAGGGCGAAACCATGTTGCTGAACATGGGACCACAACACCCCAGCACTCATGGGGTATTGCGGCTCCTATTAGAGCTCGATGGTGAGCGTGTCATTACCTGTGTCCCTGATATCGGTTTTCTGCATACGGGGATTGAAAAGAACATGGAAGCCAAAGCGTATGAAAAGGTTTTGGTGATGACCGATCGCATGGATTACCTCAATAACCTGGGTAATAACCTGTGCTACTGCCTGGCAGTTGAGAAGTTGGTCGATCTGGATGTCCCTGAACGGGCGATGGCGATCAGGGTTCTCCTCGTCGAACTGCAGCGCATCGCCTCACACCTCGTTTTCCTGGCGACACATGGCCTCGATACGGGCGCGATGTCTATATTCCTCTACTGCTTCCGCGAGCGTGAGGTCATCCTGGATATTTTCGAGATGTGTTCTGGAGCGAGGATGATGACCTCCTACTTCAGGCCTGGTGGTCTATGGCGGGACGTCCCCGATGGGTTTGAGGAGACGGTGCGTTCTTTCATTGAATACTTCCCGAAGCGGATCAAGATGTATGAAGATCTTCTCACCAAGAATCCGATTTATACCCATCGAACGCAGGGAATTGGCGGCATCTCCAGCGAAGAGGCGCTTAAGTGGGGGCTGACAGGGCCTCCATTGCGAGCGACTGGATTGGCGTGGGATTTGAGAAAATCGAACCCATATAGCGGATATGAGCGCTATGATTTTGATATCCCCGTCGGGGTAAATGGAGATACATACGACCGTTATACCGTCCGCATCGGCGAAATGAGGCAGTCGCTGCGGATTGTCGAACAGGTTCTGGATACGCTTCCAGGTGGACCTGTTCGCAGTGACAACCGCAAGTTTGTGCCTCCGCCGCGGTCCGAATTAAGCCACAGCATGGAAGCTGTTATTCATCATTTCAAATTGTGGACGGAGGGCTTTTGCGCACCCAAAGGATCGGTTTTTGTCGCCATAGAATCTGCGCGCGGGGAGTTGGGATGCTACCTGGAAGGTGACGGTGGACCTAAGCCCTACCGGGTGCATTTCCGAACGCCGAGTTTCGCGACTTTGCAAACGCTGCCAATACTCTGTAAGGATCACCTGGTGGCAGATGTCGTTGCCATCATCAGCAGCCTTGACCCGGTGTTAGGAGATTCAGATCGGTAAAAGGTGATCCAATGTGAAGGGCTCACCGATCCTGTACGTCTGAAAACATGCGATTGGTTTGGCAGGATTAGAGGAGCAGGCACCATGAGAGATGCTATGGCTAATCAGGAGCTCATGCCTTGCTGGTAGATAAGTATCCTAAAGAGATCGATCGAATTCTTGCCAAATTCCCGCCGGAGCGGAAGCGCGCAGCAGCGCTGCCGCTGCTCTACCTTGCGCAGCGGGAATATGGCCACGTTTCAAAGGAAGCGATTCGAGAAGTTGCCGGTATCTTGGATGTCGATCCAACACAGGTAGGAGGTTTGGTTGGCTTTTATTCACTGCTCCATGCCAAACCCGGCGGGAAATATCGCCTGCAGGTTTGTACGGATCTCCCTTGTGCATTGCGCGGCGCGGAGGAATTCGCCGAGGAGTTATGCGATAACCTGCGGATTAAAATGGGCGAGACGACCGAAGATGGTCTGATCACGGTCGAAGAAGTCAAGTGCCTGGCCGGTTGTGATAAAGCGCCGATGTTTCAACTTCAAGCGCCCGATGGAATCCATTACTTTGAAAACCAGGATCTCGACTCGGCAATGGAATTGATCGAGGAACTACGACAGAGGGGTGACGATGCCTGAACATATCTTGTTGCGGCACCGGGACATCCCCGAGATCGCGGATCTCGACGTATATCTGAAGCACGATGGATTTACAGCGTTTGAAGACGTCGTAAAAAACCAGACCCCTGAGCAAGTGATTGAAACTGTAAAGACCGCAAATTTACGCGGCCGCGGCGGCGCTGGTTTCCCAGCGGGCGTCAAGTGGAGTTTCCTCACCCCCGGGGTTTTCCCTCGCTATGTTGTTGCAAATGCGGATGAGTCAGAACCCGGCACGTTTAAAGACCGCGAGATTATGGAGGGCAACCCCTACCAGTTTCTCGAGGGCATCGCCATTTGCTCATACGCCGCGCAAGCCAACACTGCATACATCTACTGCCGGGGCGAATTTTGGGACCTAGCGCATGAACTTGAAGGCAAGATTGAAGCTCTTACTAAAAGAGGACTCCTGGGTGAAGGTCTTTTCGATACAGACTACAGCCTGATGATCTATGTCTATCTCGGCGCTGGCGCTTATATCTGTGGAGAAGAGACCGCGCTGCTATCATCCATGGAAGGGGAAATCGGGCATCCACGGCTGCGTCCGCCATTCCCTGCGGCGGAGGGACTCTTTGCCAAACCCACGGTTATAAACAACGTTGAGACTCTAACGAACCTGCCCCCTATCATCAATCAAGGGGCGGACTGGTATTGTTCCATAGGTACGGAGAAGAGCACCGGACCTAAAATTTTTTCTCTTTCGGGTCACGTGGAACGTCCGGGCAATTATGAACTTCCATTCGGGACGACTTTCCGTGAACTCATTTTTGAGCACGGCGGGGGGATTCGCGACGGGAAGGCAATCAAAGGGATCCTACCAGCAGGCGCATCAGCGCCGCTGCTGCCAGCAACGGATGAAGTCCTGGACACGCCGATGGATTATGAATCCGTGCCGAAGGTGGGATCGCAGCTTGGCTCGGCCTCGATCATCGTGCTTGACGAGACTGTCGATATTGCCTGGATGGCATATAAAACCACTAGCTTCTTTAAGCACGAATCGTGTGGGAAATGCGCCCCATGTCGTGAGGGCACATATTGGATGTATCACATACTGAATCGTTTTCAGAACGGCAACGCAGCACCCGCGGATATCGATCTATTAAATCGGGTTGCTCTTGGAATCCAGGGGAAATGTTTCTGTGCGCTGGGCGAATTTTCGATCACACCGGTTGTTGCCGGTATTGAGCATTTCAGAAGCGATTTCGAAGCCCTCACCGGGGATGGGAAATGAGCGAAGAGCTGGTACGGTTGAAGATCGACGATATTGACGTTCGTGTCCCGAAGGGAACGAAGGTTGTCGATGCTGCAAAGCAAGCAGGGATTGAAATCCCGGTCTTTTGCCATCACCCGAAGATCGAGTCAGTCGGCATGTGTCGGATGTGCCTGGTTGAAATTGGAACCCCGAAGCGCGATCGCAGCACCGGCGAGAATATCTTAGACAAAAGCGGCCAACCGCAGGTTGAATTCTGGCCGAAGCTGGAGACCTCCTGTACGACGCCCGTAAGTGAGGGGATGGTGGTGAAGGTCTCGAGCGAAAAAGCAATCGAAGGTCGAAAGCAAATCCTTGAATTTTTGCTAACTTCCCATCCACTCGATTGTCCGGTTTGTGACAAGGGTGGAGAGTGTTCTCTGCAAGATTTGGCGATGGGGCATGGCTCCGGAGAGAGTCGATTCGTCCTTGATGATAAAAAACACCTGGATAAGCATGTTCCGCTTGGTGATTTGATCGTTCTCGATCGGGAACGCTGCGTCCAGTGTGCGCGCTGTATACGCTTTCAGGAGGAAGTTGCCGGCGATCCGGTTTTAGCCTTCGCTGAGCGCGGCCGCAATATGGAGATCGTCACGTTCTCCGACCCTGGTTTTGACTCATATTTTTCGGGGAATACTACAGACATTTGCCCTGTCGGTGCGCTAACGACCGTAGATTTTCGCTTTGGCGCACGATCCTGGGAAATGGACGCTACCGCTTCGATCTGCACGCATTGCCCGGTAGGATGCAATTTGATGTTAAACACTCGCCGGGAGGCGAGCGCGAACGGTCGGCAAATGATCAAGCGCGTGATGCCGCGCCAGAATGAACGAGTTAACGAAATCTGGATATGCGATAAGGGGCGCTTTGCGCACCACTTCGCAACCAGCGATGAACGGTTAACCAAACCGCTTGTTCGAATTGACGGAAAACTTATTGAAACGAGTTGGAAAAAAGCGCTTGAGCGCGCTGCCGAGGGATTGAAAGCGGCGGGTGAAGGTGTTGTGGGTCTCGCCAGTGGGCGGGTTTCAAACGAGGATCTATTTAGCTTCCACGCGCTCTTGAAATCTATAGGTGGTCGGGCGATTCTCTCCGATTCACAAGCGGGTGGAGCGTTGGTCCAG
Organism: Anaerolineales bacterium; assembly: GCA_004376465.1. GTDB lineage: Bacteria > Chloroflexota > Anaerolineae > Anaerolineales > E44-bin32 > E44-bin32. Next base: position 4,346 of record SOJU01000079.1, read on the forward strand.
CAGGTCGGTGTCGGTCAGGGGACGGATATAGGTGGACTGGGCGTAAGGGACGCCATTCTTGTCATCGCCTCTGACCTTCATGAAGAAGCTCCCATCTGGTGGCAGCGGGTTATGGGCGCTACAAAACGCGGCACAACATTGGTCGTCGCCAATGCTCGTAAGACACGCTTGGACGATTACGCTGAGCATGTAGTTCGATATCGCTATCAAGAAGCAGCGCTCACAGGTCTGGGGTTGCTTCAAGCAATTACCGGTGCCAAGGATCTATCGAAATTCTCCGGTGATGAACTGCTGAAATCAGCGGCAAAGGCGTTGACGGAAGCCGAGAACCTGGTGATCTTCTATGGCGTAGAAGGTTTGACATATGCTGAATCGAAGTCTCTCTCTGAGGCTTGTGCGGCCATACTCGTTGAAACGAAAAACATAGGGAGAGCACAAAACGGTTTGATAGCTGTCTGGCCAAAGAGCAATACGCAGGGCGCATGGGATATGGGGTTACGACCTGCAGAGGGTGATCTGGAAAATGCGCTCGCTGACGCAAAGGCTGCTTATATCATGGCGGTTGACCCCGTTGGTGACAATCCGAACCTTGCGGAAATCTTTAACGGAGATCGTTTCCTTGTTGTCCAAGAATTGTTCATGACGCCGACGGCGGAACTTGCTGATGTCGTGTTTCCCGCTCAATCATTTGCAGAACGTGAGGGCACGTTCACTTCGGGAGAACGCCGGGTGCAGCGCTTCTATCCAGCTGTGAAGGCTCTGGGTGAGACGAAAGCGGATTGGAGCATCATAGCCTCCCTGGCAGCGAGTTTAGGGATTGGGCTTGAGAGTTCATCGGCTGCACGCGTATTCCTACGAATCACCGAGGAGATCGAAGCCTACGCTGAGATAAGTTATCAGAGTCTGGCAGAATTTGAAGAGCAATGGCCGCCTGTTGGAGAAGAGGATTTATATTACGGCGGAACGACTTTCAAGAATCGTCAGGGCCTGGGTGTGCAGCTTGCACCCGCAGCCGAGAAAGATCAATCTATAAAGATTCAGTGGAGCGCTCCTCCGGAATTCAAGGGTAAGAAAGGATACCTGCTGGTACCCGTTGTTGAGTTGTATGACCGCGGCGCTACCGTAATGCCCTCGGAGAACCTTCACTCGCGCCTTGCCTCGCCTGTACTGCGGATGAGTTTGAAGGATGCCAAAAGCATTGGTGTTATGCAGGGTGCCCAGGTTGAATTACTGCTGGACGGACGTACAGAGGAACTGCAAGCAATTGCTGAAGAAGGGGTTCCAGAAGGTGTAATCTTACTCGGTCGTGGTCTTGGCGTTCCCATTGCGGAGCCGGAATACGTTGAAGTGAGACTTAAGGCTTAACGAGGAAACCTATGAGCCTGGCGTTATTACTTGAGTGGACGATTAAATCCGTTGTGATCTTCGGGATCATTCTGGGTGGCTTCGCCTATCTCACGCTCTTCGAACGGCGCGTATTGGCGAGGATGCAGACGCGAATTGGCCCCAACCGAGCCGGTCCCTGGGGTCTTCTTCAGCCAGTGGCGGATGGTATAAAACTGATTTTCAACGAAGAGTTGATCCCAGCGCAGGCGGATAAAGTGCTGTTCTTGTTAGCTCCCGTGATCACTGTAGTTCCCGCATTGATCATCCTTGCGGTGATACCGCTTGGTCCAGAAGTCACGCTCTTCGGGCGAAGTTACTACCTGGGGTTGGCTTCAAACGTCAACGTGGGTGTGCTCTATATTCTCGCCGTCGCCTCCATCGCTGTATACGGCATCGTGATCGCGGGATGGGCTTCGGGAAATAAGTACGCATTGATGGGGGGCGTGCGTTCAACGGCGCAGATGGTGAGCTACGAGTTGGCGCTCGCCTTAGCCCTTGTTGGTCCCATCATGTTGGCTGGTTCAATGAGCATTGATGCCATCATCGAAGGGCAGAGGCAGTTGGTGTGGTACTTCTTAGTCCAGCCGCTTGGTTTTGTAATATTTCTAATTGCAATGGTCGCTGAAATTAACCGCTCACCTTTTGACATGCCTGAAGCTGAACAGGAACTCGTGGCGGGTTATCACGCCGAATATTCAGGCATGAAATTCGCACTCTTCTTCATGGCTGAGTATGGCAAGATGATCGCGGTTAGTTTCATCGCTGCGACCATATTTCTCGGCGGCTATCTGGGACCGTTTCTCGATCGGTGGCCTTTGCTAGGCCCCATTTACCTCTTCATAAAAGTCGTCGCCTTACTCTTCTTGATCGTCTGGTTGCGGGCAACTTTCCCGCGTTTTCGTTATGACCAATTGATGGCGTTTGGTTGGAAGGTTATGCTGCCCCTTGGTCTTTTGAATGTGGTGATTACCGGTGTGTTCATTGTGCTGGTGGGAGGCTAGCGAATGATGGGGCTATTACGCGGCTTATGGGCAGCATTTCTCGGCATGTTAGAGCTGCTGCGCGGCCTGTGGACAACCTTCCGCAGCATGTTTGAGACGCCAGTTACCTATCAATATCCTGAAGTGAAGAGACCGGTCCGTGAACGTTTTAAGGGTCGGCATGTGCTTAAACGTTATGATAACGGACTGGAAAGGTGCATTGGCTGCTCGCTCTGCGCGGCGGCTTGTCCGGCGGATGCCATCTTCGTCGAAGCGGCTGAGAACACCGATGAAGAACGTTATTCTCCCGGAGAACGCTACGCCAGCACCTATGAAATCAATCTATTGCGCTGTATCTTCTGTGGATACTGCGAGGATGCATGCCCAACGGAAGCCATAGTGTTGGAGCACCAATATGAGCTCTCGTTCACAAACCGGCGGGATGCGATTTATACCAAAGAACTGCTGATCGTCCCTGTTCCCGAAGATGGGAAGCCGACGCCGCAGAACGTCCCTGTCGGGATGTTCAACCGAGCGATCCCAGAAATGAAGGACCCGGCGTGAGAACCTTGTTTATGGATGCTAATAATGACGATTGATCTGGTTCTATTCTTTGGATTGGCGCTGATCTCTGTTGTGGCTGCCATTGCTATGATTGCGAGTCGCAGCGCGGTCTATTCAGCGTTGTTCCTGGTTTTAAATTTCCTTACCGTGGCGACGCTGTATTTACTCCTGAACGCGGCTTTTATCGCCGTTGTGCAGATCACGGTCTACGCTGGGGCGATCATGGTGCTTTTCCTCTTCGTCATTATGCTGCTGGGGACAGAGAGAGAAAGTATCGGTGGGGGAATCCGCTGGCAGATGCCATTGGCGATTGTCTTGGGCCTCGCCCTTGCCGGTGAACTGGCGTATGTATTGTTGCGAACTGATATTGTACAGGGACCTATGGCTGATCTTTCTACCGAGTTCGGAAGTCCGGCATCCATCGGCCGGGTATTGTTCAGTGAATATCTCGTCCCCTTTGAGGTGACATCGATTCTCTTGCTCGTAGCCATGATTGGCGCAATTGTGATCACACGTAAGCAGAGGAGGGAAGGCAAATGAACATTCCCCCAGCCTATGTGCTCACGCTCTCAGGGATTCTCTTTGCACTCGGTGTCATCGGGGTGTTGATCCGTCGGAATGCAATTGTTATTTTCATGTCCATCGAGTTAATGCTCAACTCGGCGAATCTGGCACTCATCGCTTTCGCTCGTACGTTCGCACCAGCGCAGGAAGCGCTGAGAGGGCATGTGTTTGTGTTTTTCGTGATCGCCGTGGCAGCCTCAGAGGTCGCTGTGGGCCTGGCGCTGATTGTGGCGATCTTCCGTAGTAAAGAAAGCATCGACGTTGATGAGGTGAGCAGTTTGCGAGGTTAGCCTCGCCTGCGGAGGGATTGGATGGTTCTTCTTGAAGTGGTGCAGGGTGGAGGTTTTTTCGCCTATGCGCCTTTGATCATTGCCCTGCCAATCTTGGGCTTGATCACCAATATCATCTTCGGCCGCCGACTCGGTGAGCGGTTTGCCGGCATCGTCGCCAGCGGCGCGGTCGCGCTTGCGTTTGTAATCGCGATACTACAATTCCTAGCGCTGCAAGCCCATCCGGAGGGCGTTACGATCCCCATCGCCGAATGGATATCGGTCGGCAGTCTCTCTATTCCATGGGCTATCAAGGTAGATACGCTTTCGACGACGATGATGCTTATGGTTACGGGTGTCAGCACGCTGATCCATATCTATGCAATTGGATACATGCATGAAGATGTTCGTTTCCAAGGCGACCCTGGCCGCTACGCGCGTTTCTTCATCTTCTTCAACCTATTCGTCGCGGCGATGATGGTGCTGGTCTCGGCGGATAATTACCTGATGATGTTCGTAGGTTGGGAGGGCGTCGGCCTCTGCTCCTACTTGCTGATTGGTTTCTGGTATGAGAAGGGGGAAGACGGCATAGGCAATGCAGTCGCCGGCAAGAAAGCTTTTGTAACCAACCGCATCGGAGATTTTGGTTTCCTGATCGCCATGTTCCTGATCTTCGGCGCTGTGGGAAGCCTGCAGTTTGACCAGGTTTTCCATTGGGTCCATGAACACGGTCTTGCGAACGTTGGGGTGATCTCGGTTGCTACATTGTTCTTGCTCCTCGGCGCGACTGGGAAATCGGCGCAGCTCCCGCTGTTTGTCTGGCTTCCGGATGCGATGGCAGGCCCAACTCCTGTCTCGGCGCTGATTCACGCAGCGACGATGGTCACTGCTGGCATCTATATGATTGCCCGCAGCGCCCCTCTTTTCGAGGTGGCCCAGTCAACGGCAAACTTGGTGGCATGGGTCGGCGCGGTGACCGCACTCTTCGCGGCGACGATCGCGGTTGGGCAGTTCGACATCAAGCGTGTGCTCGCCTATTCTACGATCAGCCAACTCGGATTCATGATGGCTGCTGTGGGGATCGGCGCTTATGTTGCGGGCATGTTCCATCTTGTGGCCCATGCTTTTTTCAAGGCGCTTCTCTTCCTCTCGGCTGGTTCCGTAATACAGGGGGTTGAACACGGGCATCACCATATTGAGCACGGTGATGGAGAACCTTTCGAGCCACAGGATATGCGGAATATGGGTGGATTACGTTCGCGTATGAAGGTCACATACTGGGTCTACTTGATTGGCGCGCTTGCTCTAGCGGGCTTACCGCCCTTGGCGGGTTTCTTCTCCAAGGATGAGATCCTCGCCGATGCAAACATGGAAAATATGGGCGTATACATCCTGTTAGCAGCCGCGGCTTTCCTCACGGCATTTTACATGGGGCGGCAGATCCTGATGGTCTTCTTTGGGAAGGCTCGCAGCGAGGCGGCGGCGCACGCGACGGAAAACCCACCGGTGATGACGATCCCACTGATGGCCCTCGCGGCGCTTGCGATCTTCGGCGGGGCGCTCAACCTGCCTGGCGTTCACAAACTAACGGATTGGCTGGCACATACAATCGAACACGTCCACGCGACTGAGTTCAACGTTCTTGTTGCAGGCCTTTCAGTCTTATTCGCTCTTATCGCCATCGGATTCTCATGGCTGCTCTATGGTCGTAAGACCATGAAGGAAGGTGACCCCGATCCGCTGCGGAAAATCCTGGGCCCGATCTTTGTGGGCATGGAGAACAAGTGGTGGGTTGACGAACTCTACGATTTTCTAATCATCCGCCCGTATGTCGCCATATCCTGGTTCCTTGCGGATGTTGTGGATTGGCGTTTCTGGCATGATTGGTTCCACGACAGCGTATTGGGAAGCGCTTACCGCAACGGGAGCCGATGGCTTGCCTGGGTCTTCGATCTCCGCGTCATCGATGGGATCGGAAATGGTCTTGGAAATATTACCAGTTGGGGCTCACAACGCCTCAGAGTTCTGCAAACAGGATACGTCCGGAATTACGCCCTCGCGGTACTGGTCGGGGGAGTGCTAGTGTTGAGCTACTTCATTTTCGGGTAATGTGGCTGAGGAAATGCCTATGAATCTTTCGTTCTCCATACTCTCTTGGGTGACATTCACCCCGGTCCTGGGCGTTCTGGTGCTTTTGTTCTTGCCTAAGGACCGCCGGAATCTCCTGCGATGGGTCGCCGTGCTGACCTCCATGGTCGCCTTCGGGCTCTCCTTGGTCATGCTAGCGCAGTTTGACCAAACGAACGCCTCGCTGCAGATGGTCGAGAGGCTGCCGTGGTTCCAATTAGCAGGGATGCAGATCGAGTATTTCCTGGGCGTGGACGGGTTGAGTGTCTTGCTCGTTCTGCTCACGACCTTCCTTACACCGATCTCGATTATCTCTACCTGGAGTGCGGTTGAAGAGCGTGTGAAAGAATTTCTAATCTTCTTCCTTTTACTCGAAGTGGGAATGGTGGGCGTCTTCCTGTCTCAGGATATCTTCCTGTTTTACATCTTCTGGGAATTCACCCTCGTACCGATGTATTTCCTGATCGGCATCTGGGGAGGGCCAAGAAGGGTCTATGCCGCCATCAAGTTCTTCCTTTACACAATGGCGGGGTCGATCCTGATGTTGCTAGCGATCCTGTGGCTCGGGATTACCTTCGAATCCTTCTCGGTTCCTGACCTCATCGCACAAGGCGGAATACCGGGCAGTGTTCAAACGTGGTTGTTCCTGGCTTTCGCGGCCGCTTTCGCCATCAAGGTTCCAATGTGGCCTCTGCACTCGTGGCTTCCGGATGCACACGTGGAAGCGCCGACGGCGGGGTCGGTCATCCTTGCCGGTGTGCTGCTGAAGATGGGCACCTACGGTTTCCTGAGGTTCAATCTTCCGCTCTTCCCTGAAGCATCCATCCGCTTCGCCCCGTGGATGGCTCTCCTGGCAGTGATTGGAATTATTTACGGCGCAGCGGTTGCATACGCACAGAAAGATGTCAAGATGCTTGTTGCATATTCCTCTGTGAGTCACCTGGGTTTCGTCGTGCTCGGTCTGTTCGCTCTGAATCCATTGGGAATCCAGGGCGGGATTCTGCAAATGATCAACCACGGTCTGAGCACGGGCGCTTTGTTCCTTATCGTGGGGATGATCTACGAACGGCGACATACGCGCGAGATGGATGACTTCGGTGGGTTGTGGAAGGTGATGCCGATTTACGGCGCGTTAACCTTAATTGTGACGCTTTCCTCAATGGGCTTGCCGGGTCTGAACGGATTCGTTGGTGAATTCTCGATACTTCTCGGGGCTTTTGGATCCGAGGCGATCGGATCTCCTATCTACGCCGGCATCGCCGCCGCGGGAGTTATCATGGCGGCGATTTACATGCTTTACATGTTCCAGAAGCTTTTCCTTGGCCCGCTCGACAAGGATGAGAATAAAGTGGTCAAGGATATCAACCTGCGTGAAATCCTCACCCTGGTTCCTTTGGTGGTCTTCATCTTCTGGATTGGTCTATATCCCAAACCTTTCTTCAACCTTATAGGACCGTCTGTGGATAAGCTCGTCGCTCTATTACAGGCAGCAAGCGTAGCGGTGCACTAAACAATGGACTGGCAAGATTTTCTTTCAGTACTCCCGTTCATCATCGTTGCCGGCTGGGCGACGATCCTCCTGCTGGTTGATCTCTGGATCCCCGCTAATCGCAAAGGGATAACGGCAGGGCTGGCTGTGCTTGGCCTGATAGCGGCGATCGCAGCGGTCATTTCCCGCTTCGGCATTGAGCGCGAAGCCTTTGATGGAATGATCATCGTCGATGGTTTTTCATCATTCCTGCAACTCTTATTCCTTGGCGTTGGGTTGATCGCCATAGCGCAGGCTTATGATTACCTGCGGCGGCGGGATATCGAGCGCGGGGAATACTACATTCTACTGCTGTACAGCTTGAGCGGGATGCTCTTGATGGCTTCGGCTGGAGATCTGATCGTTGTCTTCCTCGCGGTCGAGCTGCTGTCTATCCCGCTTTATGTCCTTGCCGCTTTCGCAATTCCACAGGCCGATTCTGAAGAATCTGCCCTGAAGTATTTCCTCTTGGGAGCCTTTGCCTCGGGATTCCTCGTGTATGGTATCGCGCTGGTCTATGGTTCAACGGGAACAACCGCGCTAAGTGGCATGGTTGCCGCGATTGCGAGTGCTGAAACCACGCCTGTTCTTCTCTTTATAGGGAGCGGAATGATCCTCGTTGGCCTGGGATTTAAAGTAGCAGCGGTGCCATTCCACATGTGGACTCCGGATGTTTACCAGGGGGCGCCCACTTCGGTGACGTCGTTCATGTCTGTAGGCGCGAAGGCTGGCGGTTTCGCTGCCTTGCTGAGGATTTTCATCTCTGCTCTGCCGGGTGCTGCTGTGATGTGGATGCCGCTGACGATGTGGATCGCCGCATTGACGATGGCCTGGGGGAATATCGCCGCGATTTCGCAAACCAATATTAAGCGAATGCTGGCCTATTCGAGCATCGCACATGCAGGATATATTTTCATGGCTTTACCGGCAGCGGCGACACCAGAAGTTGCGCCGGAAGCGGTTCGGGCCGCGCTGTTCTACCTGGTGACATACGCGATTACCAACCTGGGCGCCTGGGGTGTTGTGCTGGCAATGGAGAAAGCGGAAGGCTCGGGCTTGACGATCGAGGATTACAGCGGATTGGGGAAGAAACGCCCGGCGCTTGCGTTGGCTATGGCGCTGTTTATGCTTTCGTTGACGGGAGTTCCTCCCACCGTCGGGTTTATGGGGAAGTTCTATCTCTTCCGAGCCGTCATCGATGCAAATTTGATCTGGCTTGCACTCGTGGGGGTCGTGACCTCGCTCATCTCCGCATACTACTACTTGCGCGTGATTGTCGTTATGTACATGCGCGACGGTGAGCCTGAAGTGCGCTCAGAAGCGCTCCTCAATTCCACAATTATTCTCACCGCTTTTGGGACATTCTTCTTCGGGATTTTGCCCGGTCTCCTCATAAAGATGATCAATCAGGTCGGTCTGCTGGATTTGCTTCGATAACCGAAAAGCGGGCTGCTTTATATAATGAATCCCGCGACGTGGCTGTCGCGGGATTATTTTTAGATTCTCCTCCATTTCCTGTGGGAAGGTGACATAAACGCGGAACCCTTAGTTGATGGACCTTTAATATGCCGGAATCCGAAGATGTGATGAATCGCTTTTTCCCATTTCTTCCCCCCTATCGGGGGACGTGGGTGCAGTAGTCTGCCCCCACACCCCCTGACAACGATCGATTTGGCTTTACGTTTCAAAGGGACGCCTCAAAGGAACTCTTTGTAACACCTATGGGATGTACATCATGGTTCTTCCCACGCTGGTGAGGGGTTGTTGGTTGTATGTGGAGTGGGGAAGCTCTGCTTCCGGTCGCAGGCTAAGCCTGCGCTATGAGGGAGGCGCGTTAAACCTCCCGCAGGTTCGAAACCTGCGGGAGGTTGGGGATAACAGGTTGCATGAGGGCGACGAGCCGACATACGGGTTTCCTTATGATTTGCTAATGCTCTGGGTACCGCATATCCGCCAGGTCACCCACACAACTGGGAGGAGAAACATATTTATCTAGTGTTGGTAGATAAAGTTTACATGTTAGGGTGTGTGCTCGACAGAGCGAAACTTGGTGTGTGTAAGGGTGCAACAACTAGTAGAAGAGACCCCCATGCTTTTTTGAGACCAATCGTTTATAGTTGCTCTGATTTGAACCATCAGGAGAGCTTTATGGGTGCAGCTCGGGCGCGTATCTTAATCCAGGGGAGAGTTCAGGGGGTGAGCTTTCGCTATCATACAATGCAGGAGGCGCGAATCCTCGGTCTCACGGGATGGGTGCGAAATCTCTGGGATGGCCGTGTTGAAGTTTTGCTTGCCGGTGATGAGGATGCGGTAAAACAAATGATCGAGTGGTGCCAAAAAGGGCCCCCCTCTTCAGCTGTCGAGAATGTCGAGATCGCATGGGAAGAGCCCACCGCTGAATATAACAATTTCCGCGTTCGGATAAACGCAGGCGGGAGATCCTCTTGAGCAATCCTCCCGAGATCCAGGCACTCCGTTTCGGTCGAATTGTCATCGATAACGTTGTTTACAATCGAGATGTGATCATCTTCCCTGACCGGGTCCTATCAAACTGGCGGCGAAGAGACGGGCATAACCTGGCACTCGAGGACTTAGTTGAAGTGCTAGAGGGTAACCCAGAAACCATCATATTGGGGCAGGGTGTTTTTGGGAGGATGAAAGTGTCGGGCGATGTTCGCGAATGGATAACAGAGCGCGGGATTGAGCTTATTGTTTTTCGGACGGAAGGGGCTCGAAAGGCGTATAACGAACTGCGTGAGCAACGTCGAGTGATCGCTGCGCTCCACCTCAGTTGTTGACCAAACCCCGATATTCTAACTATATTCCATTCATAATACTTAGAGTCTCCCCCCGGATTCTCCCCTCAGTATGATCTTTCTGGAGAGAGCGCGGACATCCGCGGACAGCCCCAAGCCACGGAGCGACAGTGTGAAAATGGCGAATTTCGATCTCTCACAATATGGAATTCTCTGGGATCTCGATGGGGTTTTGATAGAAAGTTCCCAACAACATCTCGAAAGTTGGATAAGTGTTCTGCCTCGATTTGGTTTAACCATGTCCAGGGAACTTCACGAGCAGACCTTCGGCACGAATAACAGGGAGATCCTAACAATCATGCTCGGCGAGCCGCCTGAAGCGGATCTTCTGCGTCGCATAAGCTCGGAGAAAGAAAGCGCCTTCCGCGAGATCATTAAAGGGACCGTCGAACCTCTTGCGGGAGCGGTGGAGCTGCTTGAGCAGTTATATTCGGCGAACATGCGGCAGGCGATCGCATCTTCGGCGCCGGAAGAGAACATACACGTTGTGGTTGAAGAATTGCATATTGGGGGATATCTCCAGGCGCTTGTTTCTGGACATGACCTCCCCGCGAAACCAGATCCTGCGGTCTACCTGGAAGCCGCCAGACAGATTGAGCTGGATCCTGGTGCATGTTAGAGGATGCTGTTGTAGGAGTGTGGGGTGCTAAGAAGGCTGGAATGCGTGCAGTTGGGGTGACGACAACGCATGCAGCCGAGGCATTGCAGGAGGCGGATTTGGTTGTCGAATCCTTACTCGATATATCCGTGGATGAGATCGTCCACCTTCTCTTAGATTAGCCAGCGATTGTTAGAACCATTCTTCAAGAGAACACAGCAGTCAATTAAGGCGGAAGCAGGAGGGTATCTCTATCCTCTTGCTTTCAAGTTGCCCCTAGGGAGTAGATGTCACCGGGTTTGGTTCATCCGGAAATGTGTTTCATTGGAGAAGGGGACATTCTTGATGGGTACAGGAAGGGATTGGTAAAGTTCATTCCGCTCGTTTGATCTGAAAATGGTCGAAGTCGCGAGCGACGGTGGTGTTGGGAAAGATCGCCCTCGCTTCCTCGACAACTTCTTTCTCCCGGTACCGGCGAGAGATGTGGGTTAGGTAAAGGTGGCGTACGCCAATACGTTGAGCAAATTCCGCGGCCTGACCTGCAGATAGATGCCCGAACTTCTTCGCTAAATCGGATTCTGACGAGAGATAAGTTGCCTCAATCACGAGTGCGTCTGCCTCAAGCGCAGCTTTCCGCAATCCTTTTGTGCTGCCGCAATCGCCTATGTGGACCAGCCGAGCGCCTCTACGCGCCGGTCCAAGGACATCCTCGGGGTTTATCACACTGCCATCTGGTAAGGTGATGGGTTTGCCGGCAACAAGCTCTGCACGGAGCGGTCCCGAGGGCACATTCAACGCCTCTGCTTGTTCGACGAGGAAGGGGCGGTGTGAGGCTTCCTCAAAAACAAACCCAAAACAGCCCGGTCCCCGATGGGAGACGGGGATCGCGGAGACCTGCAAACCATTTTCCTCAATAATCAAACCCGGTTCGAGGATGCGCAGATTGATCTCTAGAGGCGGACGCGCACCGCGAAGAACAACACCATAGAGCAAGTCATGTATCCGCTCCATGGCCCATTCCCCTGCCCAAATCTCGAGGTGGTCAATTGCCTCCCAGCGAGAAAAGGTTGAAAGCAGTCCGGCGAGACCAAGGATGTGGTCGAGATGGCCATGCGTGATTAGAATCCGATTTAAGCGGCGGAATCCTAAGCCTGAACGCAGGATCTGTCGTTGGGTCCCCTCACCACAATCGATCAAGAAGCGTTGGTCTCGGTAGCTCACAACCTGTGCGGATAACCCGCGGTGAACGGATGGCGCCGATGCCGAAGTACCAAGGAATGTTAGTTCCAGCAAGATGTCCTCTGTTTATGCGATCCAACTATAGGAAAGAGCGATTCATTGTACCTTAATCGGGTTGATGTTTCACGCGTTTTGGAGCGAGGATCTGAGCGAGGATAGACCAGCAAGACAGGCCGCGAGGCCAAGGAACAGCGCGGCAGGGCTCATCTGGATTCGCCAGGCGAGAATGCACCAGGCACAGATGATGCCCATCGACAGCGCTGAGTAGCGACGCGAGATAGTTCGGGACCAAAGCTGCGTAGGTAACCAGGCTGGGCGGAGAAACGTTATGGCGAGAGAGATGACCCCTAAGAGGATCACAGTGATGCGGAGACCAAGGCTCCATGCTTCGTAGTACTGGATGAGGATGGATGCGGGAAGAAAGATTAGAAGACCATAGGCCACGGCTAAGGAGCGCTCCCAGCGCTTATTTTTATCGATCCATCCTCGCCTGGCGACGAAACCCATGCCTGAGGCGAAACCGATATAAAGTGTTGCCATCCCTAAAGTGAGCAGTAATCCAATCAGGTCCATTCTGATCTCTTTTCAGCACCTGCAGCGTGTTAGTTCTATTGCAGCAAGCACGTTGGATAATTTCGGATCCAATCTGATTTCTGGGCGGTTGTGATGGGAATTGCAGATGCTCATGCGCAGAAGGCAGATCTTAAGGCGTTATCGACGTGTCGGAGTCGATTGTCTATGAAGGATTTGATGCAAGTTGTATGCCCATTCCGGCTTTTTCGATGGACGTCATGGGGAGTGAGACGGGTGTAATGAGGAGCGAGGTAGGGTAAAACCGTTTGGTGGCACCGCAATTTGGAGGATCATAGTTTTTATCAGGGCTGGAAAAAGGATAACAGCGTGGAGGGTGAAGTCACGGACGCATATATCCTTGCGGCGATACTTGGGATTAATTCGCGATTATGAGCGTTGGCCAGGGAGTGGGCAGATCTCCCTGCTAGCTCCCGCCGCCGTTGCCATCGGGGGTTGGCGTCGGAGTGGGTGTTGGGGTTGCGGTCGGCACCGGTGGAGGCGCCGATTGGGTTGCACAAACTTCATCAGCCTCTGAGGCTGTCGGTGCCAAATCAGGGAGTTCCCAGGCGTTGAGCGCAGCATTGTATTGCTCAGAAGCACCGCATTCATCACCCTCATCCCAGAGCAGGTTGCCGTATTTCCATGCAGTTTCGGCGTATTTTCTACAGGAATCGAGTGTGGCGCCTTGTTCGCAGAGAGGTAGGAAGAGCTCCGAAGCGCGGATCCAATTTAGTCCGATGTAGCTGTTTGCGAGAAGATACTGCTGCGCAAGAGTCATGCGGAACATTGCATCTCGATCGAGAGGGCCAAAGCGTTTAGCAAGGCTCAGGTTATACAGCCCTTCTTCCATAAGCCCCTGGGAGATTAGCTCCATACCTTTGTTTCGAAGGGAGATGTACATCAAACCATCTACCCTCACAGGTTGGTACGTTGGATCCTTGGCGCGCAGCGAGAGCAGTTTGTTAATGGCTGTATCCCAGTCCTCGTCTGCAATTGATGCTTTCGCTTGTGCCATTAGATCTTCGGGTGGGGATGGGTCCGGGGTGGACGTTGGTTCGGGCGCGGGTGTTACCGTCGGCACATTAAGGTTTACGAGCGCTACAACGAGCATGTCCTCTGCACCAGGATAAGCGGGGTCAAAGTTGATGATGGCTTCAAATCGCTGCCGAGCGACCTCATAATGGCCAGCATCAAGATCTGCTATGCCGAGCTCAAACTGCTCATACATCGCCGCGGAGACCTGTGCTATCTCCTCGGCGCTATTGAGCCCACGCCCCTGGAAATAGGCTACCAGCCCGATGGCGATTAGCGCGGCAAGATAAACGAGAAAGATATAGAACAATCTTCGTCGCGTTGAGTTTCCCGATACCGAAGGGTTCAACTGCGAGACTTCGGGTTCGAAATCCGCCGTGCTCTGAGGAGCGGTATCATCTAGCTTCGGGTTTGTTGGTTCCGATTCCACGGGCCGCATTATACCGTACTTGAGTTTAAAGCTGTCCCGTATCGGAAGAAGATATATAAATGTTAATGGGTATGCGATATTGAAATGATCGAGAGGATAGAGCAGGGAATGCGGTGGAGATACGTAGCGTTTCACTTCTTGACGCTCGATCGCAGCGGGTGGTAAGATGCTCACCCAAACTATGATGTGACGGGATTCACAAAAGCGGATGAATTTAAGCGGAAGCAAATGGAATTTACGGAAGAAGCGTCAGCGCTCTAGCCCCTGGCGGGTGCTTCTGATCTTGGTTTTTATCGCCGCAGCCGTATATTTCTGGCAGATATATATCCCTACCATACCGCCTCCCTTTATCCCGACACAAACACCCACGCGGAGTCCAGCATCTTTTGTTCTGGAGGCGGAAAGTCTTTTCGAATCCGGGAAATTGGAGCAGGCAGAAGAGGCTTATTTAGATGCGGTTTTGGCAGACCCACGTGAGTTGGCACATTATATTGAACTGGCGAGGGTACGGATGTTCGCTGGGAAGTACGAAGATGCGGAGATCACAGCTCGGGATGCACTAGTGCTCAACCCGGATTCGGCTGTGGCGCATGCGTTCTTGGCTTGGTCATTAGATTTCCAGGCTGGTGACGCTGAGGATCGACTTACAAAGAGTGAATTAATGGTCGAGGCGCTACAAGAAGCCGAAACCGCACTCGGTCTTAACCAGAACATCATAGAAGTCCAAGCGATATACGCTGAGATCCTGATTGATACAAATCTTGAAAATTACGAAACCGCGCTTGAGCATGCTCGAGCTGCTGTCGCCATGGACAATACCTCATTGGAGGCTCATCGCGCGTTGGCTTACGTATGGGAGATGACTGGGAATCGGGAACTAGCTCTTGAATCCTACGTAACTGCACGCGGCCTTAACTCCTATCTTCCACGGTTGCATCTCGACATCGGGAATATGCTGCGGGCGATGGGAGATACCGATGGGGCTCGAGAAAGTTACCTCCATGCCGTCGCTCTATCACCCACGAGCACAGAGCCGCTCACGTATCTGGTACAGCTTTATGCAGGCATTGGGGAGTATGGTGTGGCAAGTCAATATGCTCGCAATGCCGTTGAACTCGATCCGGCGAACCCCCGCCTGCGGGGAAATTTGGGCCGAATGTATTATCACAACGGTGTATTGGATGAAGCAATCGTTCAGTTTAATCTGGCAGTCCGCGGCGGGCAATCCGACGAAGGCGTTTGGGTAGAAGGTCTTCCGCTGAAGAAAGAGGATTTCCGAATCGTAGAGTTTTACTACACCTATGGATTGGCGCTAGCAAAGCGAAATTCGTGCGAAGAAGCAATTCAGATCTTCGAGGCGATCCTGCAAACGATCCCGGAAGATGAGATCGCTGTTTTCAACGCCCAGGAGGGGCTCATCCTGTGCGGTGAATTGGAGCGGCCACCCACGCCTGAGGCGGAATCCAGCCCGGCCTCCTGAACCCAATTATTGCCATGCGTTTAACCGGTGAGAGACTCAAGCTGAGCCAAGGTCGAGGTCGATCAAATCCTTGGCGTATCCTTACACTTTTGTTATTGATTGTGGGGGGCTTTCTGCTCGTTCGCGCTGAGAGGCAAGGAGATGTTCAGCCGCTGTTCTCGGCCACGCCAACCGCAACCCGTACCGGGGCTTCTTATGCCGATGAGGCGAAGGTCCACTTCTTCGCCGGCGACTTGGAGAATAGCATTGAAGCCTACAAACATGCCGTACGGGTAGACCCGGAGGATGCAGCTCTATGGGCAATGCTGGCACGTGCGCAGACGTACTCGAGCGACCTCCTGACAACCCTCGATCTGCGCCGCGAGCGATTGGAAGAGGCACGCGCTTCAATCGATCAAGCGATCGAAGTGAACCCGGATAATGCGTTTGCCTATGCGATCCGGACTCTGGTTTACGACTGGTCTGCTTCTTCAGAAGTGAAAGACACCATTACTGACGGGGATACAGTCCGGGTTTCTGCAACGATCGGCGAGGGAGGGCGGATCTCCGCTAATGTGATTGAACTCGAAGGTGCTGGCGGAGATGAAATCCCCGCTTTGGGTGTGGAAACCGAAACGAATCTTCGTTTTTCAGGTTTAGTCGAATCAACCGGTGATGAACTTTGGGTGATAAGCGGTCGTACTGTCTACCTCACCCCGCTTACGGTGATCCGCGAGAAAAATCGCAAGGATGCCTTCTTGACCGAAGCCCAACAGGCTGCGGTACGAGCATCCCAATTGGACCCGGAAAATTTCCTGGCAAGCGCTTTTCGGGCAGAGGTGTACGTTGATCAGGGAGACGTGCGTCAAGCTGCTGACTACGCGGAAACCGCAGTAGACCTGGCGCTCGAGAGGGGGATCGAGCGACAGTTCCTCATGGATATATACCGCGTCTATGGCACCGTTCTGGAGAATCAGGGGTTTTATCGAAGCGCGATCGAAGCCTATCAAGAAGCGGCAAACATTACACCAAACTTCACGCTCCTCTACCTTCGTATTGGAAATAACTATCGAGCTTTATCCGATTTCGACACCGCGCTCACGTATTACGATAAAGCTGCAAAGATCAATTCGCAGCTCGGAATCGATGATCCCACACCCTATCTAGCGATAGGGAATACGTATGCCCGGCAGGGGGAGTTCTTCGTTGCTGCGTTGAACATCGAACGGGCGCTTGACATCGACCCAACGAACCCGAATATTTATGGCCGTTTAGGAAGCGTTTACTTCCGGGCAAGGAATTACGAGAGCGCAATCCCGGTGCTGAAGTGTGCTGTACGCGGCTGCGATAAACCCGAAACTGGTGACTTGCTGTGTGAGTTAAAAATCTACCTGTGTGACCCAGGCAGTGAGATCGCTTTGGAAATTGGCGAAGATGTGGTTGGATTACCGCTGAGTGATGCAAGTGTGGAGTACTACTACACCTATGGATCGGCATTAACTTTCTATGCTGGAGAACAGGATGCCTGCGAGAGAGCCGAGGAGATCTTCTTGGAATTAATGGCGGTGTATGGGGGAGACCCGATCGTATCTGCGATTGTAGAAGAGGGCCAGCTTGTCTGCCGAGAGGCTCTAACTTTCCCGAGACCCCCAAACTTAAGCTTGTCCACCCCAACACCGATCCCAAGCGCGACCCCTTGACACCTACGCCTGAATTGGTTAAACTTGCGAAGCGTTTAGCACTCTATTGACTAGAGTGCTAATGGATAGAACCCCCAAAATTCTTAGTAGGAGGAATGTCGGAATGGCACTCAAGATTAAACCTCTAGCCGATCGACTGGTGGTCAAGCCTCTCGAAGAGGAAGAAGTGACCCCTGGAGGGATCGTGCTCCCTGAAACGGCAAAAGAGAAGCCGCAAAAGGGCGAGGTATTGGCCGTAGGGCCAGGTTCTCGCGATGATGACGGAAAGCATATCGGTATGGAGGTCTCGGTAAAAGATCAAGTCCTCTTTGCTAAGTATGCAGGCACCGAGATCAAGATGGACGGTGAGAAACTGCTCATTCTCCGTGAGAGCGATATCCTTGCAATCTTAGAGAAGTAAAGTTCAAAGAAGTTCGTGGTTACTTAGAATTTATGTGATAGGAGCTATAGAACAATGACTGCAAAGCAACTAGCATTCTCAGAAGATGCCCGTAGGCGTCTTAAGGTCGGTGTTGATGTGCTGGCCAACGCGGTTGCTACGACTCTCGGCCCGAAGGGACGTAACGTAGCGCTTGACCGCAAATTCGGTTCGCCGACGATCACACACGATGGTGTGACGGTCGCGAAGGAAATTGAGCTCGAGGACCCATTTGAGAATATGGGCGCTCAGCTCTTGAAAGAAGCAGCAACAAAGACCAACGACATTGCCGGTGACGGCACGACGACTTCAACGGTCCTTGCGCATGCGATTGTAACCAATGGTCTCAAAAACTTGGCGGCCGGTTCTAACCCTATGTTGTTGAAACGGGGAATTGAAGCCGCTGCTAAGGCTGTATCGGACGCGATTACTAAGCAAGCGATCGATGTTACGACCAAAGAGGAAATTGCCTCCGTAGCCGCCATTTCCGCACAGGATACCGAAATCGGTGACTTGATCGCGGAAGTGATGGATAAGGTTGGCAAGGATGGCGTGATCACGGTCGAGGAGTCCAAGGCTCTTGAGTTTGAGACCGAGTATGTGGAAGGTATGCAGTTTGATCGCGGTTACATTTCACCATACTTTGTCTCCGATCCGGAGAACATGGAAGCAGTTGTCGAAGAACCCTATATCTTAATTCACGACAAGAAGATCTCCGCTGCTACGGACATCGTTCCCATCCTTGAGAAACTCGTCCAGATCGGTAAGCGTGATCTTGTTGTGATTGCTGAGGACGTCGATGGCGAGGCGCTGGCTACGCTGGTGCTGAATAAGATTCGCGGAATGTTGAATGTCATTGCGATCAAAGCCCCCGGATTTGGCGATAGACGCAAAGCTATGCTCCAGGACATCGCTGTCCTGACGGGCGGGACCGTCATTACCGAGGAATTGGGCCGCAAGCTTGAGTCCGTCACGGTCAACGATCTGGGTAAGGCGGGCAAAGTCGTCGTTACCAAAGATGACACAACAGTCATCGAGGGTGCCGGTGAGAAGGATCGCATCAAGGGGCGCATCGAAGAGATCAAGGTCGAGATCGATCGCTCAACAAGCGATTACGACTCGGAGAAGCTCCAAGAGCGCTTGGCCAAGCTGGCTGGCGGTGTGGCAGTAATCCGCGTCGGCGCCGCGACCGAGACCGAACTCAAAGAGAAGAAACACCGCGTCGAGGACGCGCTCTCCGCAACCCGCGCTGCGGTCGAAGAGGGTATCGTCCCCGGTGGAGGCGTCGCTTTGATCAACACCATGGATTCGCTCAACAAGATTAAGATGGACAACGAAGACGCGAAGATCGGCGTCAACATCGTCCGTAAATCACTTGAGGTCCCCATGGCAGGCATCGCCGAGAACGGTGGTCAAGATGGTGCGGTGGTTATCGAGGCCGTCCGCCGGAAGCAGGAAGAGGCCAAGAATATGAACATCGGCTTTGACGTTCTCAAAGAGGAGTACGTCGACATGGTCAAGGTTGGCATCATCGATCCTGCGAAGGTGACGAAGGGTGCGATGGAAAATGCGGC
>SOJU01000116.1 GCA_004376465.1 Anaerolineales bacterium
GCGTTGTAATCCAAATAGATCATGTCCATATTACCAACCTGCCAATCCCCTAAGAAATGTGGGCGATCGCATCGAGCATTGTTAAATGTAGTTCAAAGGGTTTTATGAATTATTCCACGTTGCACTCGGTTGATCAACCCAGGTAAACGCCTCTCATGGTGATTGCCCGAACCTCAACGGATTCAAGAATTGGTGTACGGATCCGCGGGGTCTAAGTCCGCTTGCCCTGACGGGTTAGGTCAGGGAATCTTCAAATTCACGCCTGGACATCGTTTCATAAAGAAGAAAGTGCCCTCGCGGACACTCTTTCTCAGGTTGCGGGCCTTGCGTGAATTCACTCTGCGCGCAACGGTGGAACCCAATGGCGTTCAGGTACTCCATAGTGCTCCACTGCCGGTGCGGTGTGAGTCTGAATCCTCATGCTTCAGGATAATAAGCTAGACCCAGACCCCCTGGCCCGACATGGGTGCCAACGACTGGACTGCAATCCGATAGATAAATGCTTCCTGGTTGAAAGCGCTCCTTAACCATCTCCACCAGCGCCTGACCATCGGAGCGACAATCGATATTGACGACACAGGCTTCCGCCATCGCCCTACCGGATAAGCGTTCCTCTGCAATGATCAACATCTGCTCAATCGCTTTTTTCCTCGTTCGAGCCTGGGAGTGCGGTTGGATTAAGCCATCCTCAAAGTGAAGAATCGGTTTGATTTGCAGAAGGGTGCCGAAAAGCCGTTTCGCTCCTCCGATGCGACCACCGCGGTGTAAGTACTCCAATGTGTCAACTACGAACAGTAAACGTACATCATCGCGCATGCGCTCCGCTGCAAGAACGACCTCTTCGATCGATTTCCCTGCTGCAGCCGCACGTGCGGCTGCCAGAACAACAAAACCGAGGCCCATTGAACTGGAACAGGAATCCACGATCTGGATCGGAAGATCGGAGATTTCGTTCACCGCGGCTTGGGCACAGTCGATCGTCCCGCTGATCTTGGTCGAGACCAGCACAGCGACGACGGCATCAGAATCTTTCCCACATTTCTGGAAGAAGAGTTCAAACTCCTTTGCCGATGGCTGGGAAGATGTGGGCAGGGATTTCGAGGTCCGTAAACGTTCGTAGAAGGCTTGCGGCTGGATATCGATGCCATCTAGCAATCGATCTTCATCCCATATGAGCCACAGCGGGATAACGTGAATATCCAACCTTTTTACTAGCTCAGCCGGTATATAGGCTGAGCTATCGGTTACAACGGCGATTTTCTGTGCGCTCATGAGTCCCTCCCCGGTTTGTCCATTTGATTTGATCACCCCTTACCTGGTTCAAGCAAGTATGTCCCAAGTAGATCTTACACTGGTTATAAGCAAAGCCAAAACTGAGCTAATTAGATGTTGTCAACCATCCATAAAGGATTCAACTCTAGCAAGAGTGCTAACGCATCATGTGTGCAAATTCAGCCAAGACCGGGCTGATTCTGAGTGTTCACAAAAAAACGAGCCGGTTTTAATCAAACTGGCTCGTTTGCATTAAACGTCTTGATGCAGATGTGTCAAACCCGACTAGAGGGCAGCGTTTCTGGAGAGAATCCGCTCTTCAAATTCGCTCGAACCAGGCGGAAAATCATTACCACTGTCTCAAGAGACGTGATGATTAGCGCCACGCCAAACCCTAATCGGAACGCCTCCATTCCGATAACCTGCCAACCACCGGTGATATTATCAGGGAGCAGTTCAAGTGTTGCGAAAAAACCGACCGATCCGTGTTCCACCAACCAGGCAGTATGTCCCTGAACCAACAGGAAAAGTATGGCAATGCTCAACAAATTAGCGGCGATTTTTGCGATTCGGGTGAATGTCCCCCAGCGCCCTTGCCAGAGCAGGTAGATATCCAACCCGATGCCAAACAACAGGGAAAAAGTAATCAATCCAATGTACTCGGCGATGACTGGATTGGTAAAGAGTTCGCTGCCGAAAGACGTCACGAACCCAATGCTCTCGGGGAAGAAACCCAGGACGACCAGGAGAATGATGCTCATGGTGATGCCGAAAATTCTCTCACCTCTGTTAACTGTTTCAGACTCGCTGATCTCGGGGAGGCTATCAGGGTCCCAGGGTTCGTCTTCAGTTTCGGGACGGACGTCAAACCACTGCAGTATCACAAACACGATGACCAACATTCCTAATGCAGCTGGAATGCTGTTCAACAGACCCACCACGGCTTCTAGAGGAGCAATTGGTTCTTGAGCGACAAAGTACCCAATCCCTAAAGCCAGCAACTGCGCTCCCAGCACCGCTGCCAACACAATTCCGGTTACCAGTCTGAACAACGAGTATAGAGGGGGTCCGATCAGGTACTGTCCTTCAGGATAGTAGGAGGCCGCCACCACTTTGGGGGGACCAAACTCTTTCAGCAACTCTGCAACATCAGCTTCAGTCGGCTCCTGACCCGCCCGGTCTTCCAACGCATCGATCAGCGAGGAACGCAGCTCGGCTTGGATATCAGACCGGTTCTTCCGCGGCAGGTGCCGTCCGACCTCATAGACATATCGATCAATCAGACTCATTATTTTCTCCTCTCATGGATGTTCCGTCCAGCAGACCATCCATTACAGTTGTCAGGTCGCGCCACTCTGCGCTCAGCAATTCCAGCAGACTTGAACCATCCGGGCTGATTATGTAGTAGCGTCGAGGGCGCGAGCCTTCAACATTCCATTCGCTCTGCAGTAGCCCCTGAGATTCCAGCCTCCTCAGCAGTGGATAGAGCGTTCCCTGCTCGATGTCCAGCCCGCGCTCAGCCAGATTGTTAATCAACGCATATCCGTATTTCGCCTCCTTTAGCTGGCTGAGAGTGGCCAAGACCAGGATGCCTCGGCGGAGTTCCTGCGTTAGCTTTGCGTGTAGTTCATGCAGCTCTTTTTCTTTCATCATGCTTCGCATCATACTATGTATTACACTGTATTGTCAAGTTAACAATATTGTCCAATTCAGATCATCTCCTTCTAATACAAAAATGCGCCCTCGCGGGCGCTTCTGCTCTTGCCGGGCTGTACTTACCTTTTCACATCTTAAGTCTACTTAATGGACTACTCGTTCCGGTCACAGTAAACGTGCACCGCCTCGCGCACGAAAGCCGCCCCACCCTCACGGATCCTCTCATAATTGATGGCGAAGCGAGGATCCTGGACCCAGTTATCTGCCAGGCCACGCAGGAAACTGATTTCGCTGGTGTAGAAATATTTATTAAGATAGGCATGATATTCACCCACTGCAGCCTGGATATCCGGGTCATCAGGGGAAGCCTCGGGATCCTCACTGACCATTCGAACGGTCAGCCGCCGACCTTCCGCCTTGATGGCTTCTTTCTGGTCTTTGGAATAACTGGACCACTTGACCTGCGACTCGGCAACCTTTGGTGAGTCACCCCAGCGCTCCTGAACTTCGTCTTCATATTGGCTTTCGTCGAAGCCATCGAAAACATCTTGATCAGACATGGTTCCATCTCCCTTTAATGATGCAACTGTTTTGTCGAGCGTGTCGATCAGCTTCTCCAACCTCTGCACCTTGGCCCGGAGTGCGGACCGTTGATTATCCAATGCGCTCAACAGGTCGAAATCCGGTCGACCCATCATGAGTCGGATCTCTTTCAAAGGCACATCCAACTCACGAAAGAACAGAATCTGCTGCAAGCGCAGCAGGCTATCTCGATCGTAGTAGCGATAGCCATTGTCCCCGGTTTGGGCTGGATCCAACAACCCGGACTCATCGTAGTAGCGGATCGTTCGGGTTGTTACACCGGCCAGATCGGCGATTTCTTTAATCGTGTATGCCATGGTATCACTCAATGGAATTGATCCTACACCCTAACGTTACGTCAATGTCAAGCCAGGTCTGAAGATCCCTGATATGGCAATCCGCAGCGCTCTCGCTTCGCACACACCTCCCTACGTTGAAATAAGCCTTTGTTAGTAGGGAATAAGTCGAAGAGTTGTAAGGGCATCGGTGAGCGAGAGGGTGATCTTTCCCTTTTCCACTTCCAACGATTGGAGGTCCCGTTCCCGGGCATCACACAGGGAGGCTGCTTTTATTGGGTGCTGCGGGAGGTGAATGGTCACAGGTGATTGCGGAATCTGATACGCGCGCAGGCGCAGGATGAGTCCCTCTCCCCGATGGGCTCTTTTCAATGCAATAATACGTACAGGTTTTGGCGCGTCGATCTTGACCTGTCCCTGGACTTGCTCTTGATAACGAAAGGCATCCCTTTTTCCCAAGTAGTGATCCTTCACTTGATCGGCGATCGCCTCTAACCGATTTTGCTGCCAGCCACCGTCTTTGGTGAAACCAAAGGCATATTCAAACTCGCAGGCCTGTTTCTCAAAACCCGCCGCAGGATTGGCCGGGATGCCTATTACCCCAAATGCTTTTTCGCGTAAAGCATTGCGCAGGGCGATGAACTCGATGGCTTCGCCCTGAAGACTGGCGACCGCAGTGGGCTGGGTAGCGAAAAAAGCAAAACCCGGTTGATCGGGATGGCTGTTTGCATGCGCGAAGGATTGCATCGACCAGTAGGTTGGACTGTAATTCTTCTCCAGGGGACGCTCCACCACCCCACCCGGTTGAGCCATCGCCAGTTCTTGATGAGGGGCGGCAGGATGAAAACGGATGGTCATCGTGCATTTCGCAGGGGCACGTCCTGTAATCCGCCCAAATACAAGCGGGGAATCGGCAAAGAACAAAGTTTCCCGTAGAATGGTTTCCCCTTTAATTTCGAATTCACTGCTCACCCGCAGGCAATCTTCCTCTTCATCAATACTTAAAGCGATAAATTGGTCGCTGGCTGCAGTTAGCTGTTTGAAGTGCCCTCCTTTGAACTCATGCCCCATACGCCATAGACCGCCGGAATCGGCATAAGTGACGACGTCGTTGGAGATGCCGCCGAGCATCCCCTGACCAGCAAACACTCCATGCGTAATGCAGCCACCCCAGTTCTCATCCAGCTCGATCTGATAGTGCGGGGTGTTGATGCGGACGATGTGATCTTCTTTTTCCCATCGCGGCAATTCCGATCTCTTTTTTGAAGACGTTCGGCTTGATGACGGCGGCGAGAGCCGCTCACAAAGTGCTTTCGTGTGGTCAAGAATACCCTCCAGCCAGGGATAGGATTCAGCCTCCATGACGGCATCGGAGGAGGTGCCGGTGATGAGATCATGATGGTTGGAAACCGCCAGCGACCACCAATCTTCTGCAAGCTGCTCTTGAATGTGTGTGTTTTGACCTTCCAGATAAGCTAATCGTTCCGTTAGCACCAGTTGATCAAGTGCTTGATGTGCGATCTTTTTCAAATAGGGGCGGGCAGTGTAAAAGCCGGTCCAATAGGGATTAGGATCCAACGCCTGAACAAGGGGCAGTTGATCTCGGTGGCAGTCCACAAAATCAAGGTAGTCATCGAGCGTGGCATTCACCGCCCAGATACCGGAACGAGGATATTCCTGCTGATTGTAGCGGTCGAGGATTTCAACCAGGTTCTCAATCGGTGGGACGAAATCAAATCCAATGGGGCAGAAGTGGTAGGGTGTTCTTGCCAGCGGGGCAAGTTGTGCGTAAAAGCTCTCGATCTTATTACGAACATTGCCAGATGAAGCATCCTTGAAATAAAGGGGGAATAAATAAACACGCGTGATGCCTCGCGCGGCGAGCAAATCCCCCTGACCGTAGTTGAAGGCATTCCAGTGGCAGAGTATTTCCGCACCGTTGGCATCGCGCCAGATGAAGTCCTGGGTCTTGATGCACTCTCCAAGCAATTCCGCGCTGGAGCCACCTCGCGGGAAATTCCTGGCCAGTTCATAGTCACAGCCAGCAAAATACATACCATCGATACGCGTAATGGCGGTGCGCTCAAAACCCGCCGCGCGCAGCAAACTGGGAAGAGCGGGGGTGCAGCCGAAGCTGTCGGTGAAGTAGGCGGTGCGCGGTTCCTGATTCACGCCTATGGAGCGCAGCCATTCCTGTCCGAGCAGGAAATCGCGCAGAAGAGCTTCCTCGCCAGGAAGGAGGGTGTCGGCGGTGGTCACCCCGCTGCTCGTCATCCACAGCCGACCCGTGTTCATCAACTCACGGATTCGCTCATGATTATGGGGGTTGCGTTGCCAATACATCCGTAAGAAGAAAACACATTCAACCGAGTAGCGGCGGCGTGGTTCTTTCTCCAGCCACGCCAATGCCTGGTCGAGATTGGTCTGGATGAAGTCATCATAGTATTGTGTGGATGTTTTCAACCAGTTGGGATCCCAGTGGCTGGATTCGGCGAAGACAATAATCTTTGCCGCCTCCGGGGGAATGCCTAAAGTCTCACGTAGTTGCGATTCTGGTTTGTGCATGATTAGAGGGGATCTATTATCCTCGCGATTGTGTCACCGGTGCAATTATCCTGTTGCTGAATAATAATGTCATTTGAAATAGATAAAAAGAATAGAACTCTCAGGTCTCTTTCCTCCTTTGGTCACCCGCACTCTTCAATATTTAACTCCTCAATAAACACTGTTTCTGTGTTGTCCTTCCGTTTCAGATGTGGTTGAGTATACTTAGGAAAATTCAGTATTCATTGCTTAAAGCTTTCTAAACAATTCAATCGAGGGTTAATACGCGTTCGGGTCAACCCCAGTGCAGCATCTCCGGAACTCTTTTGGATTAATACCGGATCTTTTAGCATCCGCACCCAGCGCCCGACACTCAGACTTTTTCCTAATCGGGGTATCCATGATAGGACCAAAGCCCATTCTACGTAACAATCTGCTTGCCACAGTTCTGGTTTCATCCCTGGTCATTACTCTGATTTTAGCTGCCAGCGTCGTCCCAGGTCACGCGCAGGAGAGAAGATCGGTTCAAATACTTACCCAGCGGATTGAAGCCGGAGAACTCCATTTCTATCAGCTACCGGATCTCAATGCGGGGGAAACGCTCAGTATCTACGCGACGGGGACCTCGAGCAATTTCGACCCCTTTATCGCGCTATTTGACGGGAGTCTTGAACCCAGCGTGTTGGAGGAATCTTTCATCGATGAGGTCGAACAAGCGATCGCCAACGGGCAGGATCCCTTCGTAGTCTTACCCCAGGTTGCAAGCTCCATCTTCGTCGCTTGGGACGATGACAGCGGGGGAGGCTATGACGCCGTCTTTTCCAAGCGGATACCAGAAGATGGCGACTACCAACTCATGGTCAGCAGTTCACCTGGCAGGAGAACCTTTGGGGACTACAAGCTCCTAATCGGGATCAATGCTCCCGAGGTTCTGACGGGAGACGCTCTGCCGACAGATGATGGTATCGCCGTTCTTGATAGAGCTGCCTCTGAGATAGGCGTTGCGGTGCAGGAAATGACCGGCTCAGTGACTGTTGATAAGCCTTCATCATTCCTCACCCTGAACCCCATCGAAGCCGGCGACACACTATACATCTACATTGAAGCGACTTCTGGGGATCTTGCACCGATAATCCGACTGCAGGACTTCGGGCGTAAGACACTTCGTACGGGCAATCTATTTGGTGAACAACCCAGCGCCACTTTGGAGTTCACTTTTCCTGAACGAGGGTCCAATTACGTGCTCGAGATCTCCGGTTGTTGCGAGGAAGGAGGTGTCTCGGAAGGGGAGTACCGGCTGTTGGCAGGGGTCAACACGCCAGAGGTTCTGATGGGTGAAGCGGCAACAAATGTAAAGCCCGTATTCCTGGAGCCCACCGAGGTGCAGGTGGGGGTTAAGCTGGAACAGATCACCGATGTCGACCAGGTCAGCGAGAACTTTAGCGCAGTAGCTTCCATCAAGATGAGCTGGGTTGATCCAAAATTGGCTTTTCGTCCCGATAGCTGCCAGTGCTCTTTCAAGGTTTTAACTTTGCCTGAGTTTCGGCTGCTCATCGCTCAAAATGGGACCAGGTGGCCCGAATTCTCGATCTTGAACCAGCAGGATAATCGCTGGACACAAAACCAGAACATCGTTGTATTTACCGATGGAAAGATCAATTATATTGAGCGCTTCACAACCATCTTGCAGGCGCCAGATTTTGACTTCAGGCAATACCCGTTCGATACACAGGAATTCTTCATTCGCATCCTCTCTCTCTACCCCGAAGAGTTCTATATCCTTCAAGACCTGGAAGGATTCAGCGAGGTCGGCGAAAATACAGGTGAAGAGGAGTGGCTCATTACTGATTTCAACACAGCAGTAGATAGCCTGGATTCTAATTCTCAATTTTCCTTTCGCTTCCAGGCTCAGCGACATATCGACTACTACGTTCTCCGCATCTTCGCTCCAATCCTGCTGATAATCTTCATCTCTTGGATCACGTTCTTCCTCAAAGATTACGGCAAGCGTATCGATATTGGAGCAGGAAACCTTCTGCTCTTCATCGCTTTTAATTTCACGATTTCTGACGATCTGCCTCGTCTGGGCTACATGACCTTCATGGATGCCGTTCTGATTGGCACGTTTTCCATTAGTGTCCTGATTGTTACCCTTAATGTGTTTTATAAACGCCTGGAAAATCGCGGACGAGGAGATTTAGCACAACGCATCGACAACTTCTCAATATGGTTTTTCCTAGTCGCTTATATCGTCGCATGGTTGGCGTTGAAAGCTGTCTTTTCATAATCCCTGTGTCTAACCAAGGCAAGTATGGGTAGGTAATGCAATCCAACTACGCCCGAGTTCCAAAGCCGGGGACTGTCCAATTTGCTCTGTATTGCGCTTCAGTCGGATAAAGAGACAGTGATAAAGATGTCTCATCCTTCTCGTATTTGGATGGAACTGAGAGCTTGATGTTTGATCCGGGGGGCGATCAAGGATGTCGGCTCACCACGCGCCTTGAAAGGTGATTCGTACCTGTTACTCTTTCGTCAGGGAGCCACGGGCAATAACGCCATTAACCTCGACAAAATAGGTACCAGCCGGGACTCCTCTGACGTCCAAGGATACTTTTTCCTTAAACGGCGTGGGATTTAAGAACGAGCAATCATCATATAGTCCTGTGCTATATAGAGTAACCTCGATCGTGTTATTGTTGACTTCCTGAACATTCTCACCGATCTGTGAACACCCGTCGGGCAGCAAGCCCGAGATATCCGCAAAGAAATCGGCCGGGTTAGATCCGACGGTGAGGATCTTTACATTGTTGACTTCAACCTCCTCACCGGTAGCCGTGTTGACGCTCAGAATGCCACCACAGGCAGTCACGGCAATGCTGAGGATGCTAATCACAAGAACCACTGACCATCTTTTTGTATTCATAATATTCTCCCTAGGACATACCTGTGATAACCGGTAACTAGACACAGCTCCTCAATCCTGGCCGGAATGCTTGGCATAATTCGGGTCGACCAGGAGGATAGACGTCCGCACACTCCCCTTCCAAGCCTATCATCCTCCTACCTTCAACCCTTGGGCTTATGCTGTCGAATCCTATTGATTATCCGGAAGAAGTAACGAAAGCAGGAAAGACACGATACTGACGACGATAGAGCCAAGAATAGCTGGCCAAAGGCCATCTACGTAGAAGCCTACGTTAAATACATTAACAGAAATCCAGGAGGCCGACCAGAGAGCCAACCCATTGACAACAATCATGAACAGGCCCATCGTCAGGACGATGCAACCACAAGAAAAGAACATCAGCACCGGTCGGATAATGGCATTCACAAATCCCAGGATTACTGCCATAAGGCCTACTGCAATCCAAGCATTTTGGCTTTCGATGCGAATGCCGGGAATAAGCCAGACTGCGGCAACGAGCGCCACTGCAGTAATAGCCCACCGTATGACAAGTTTCATTGTGAACCCTCTCTACTATTGGAGAAATGGATGAGCTAAGTACTCACGAAATCACGCCCAGCATCTCCAGACCGGTGAACAGAAAATAACCACCCAACAGAACCGCAACAGCGATGACGATGGTCCGTGCGTACCGTTCCAGCCAGGCGTTCAACGAATCGAGACGCTCTGTGCCTTTTTGCGGTGCTACCAGTACCAGGATCAACGGAATAAAGACCAGCGTCATCGATAGCAGAGCGTACCATAGATAAGCCAGCAGACTGGCCAGGCCGCTCAGATCGGCCGCCGCAACCATGTCGACGGCTGCCAGATCCACTAGCCAGTCCTTGGGATCCAGCGCCAGCATGGCGACGCCAATCAGCCCCGCCTTCGCAGGCGACGCGTCCCCCAACTTTTGAAGCCAGGTGGGCACCGTTTCCTCCCCTTCGTTGGCTGAGATGCCGTACCGCAGCCCATAGAACAGCAGTGCAACGCCCAGCACGACCAGGACAATACCGACAACGAGGCCGAATTTACCGCCCCCCGACTCGATCGCTTCTTCCACGCTGCTGAGCAATAACCAGAAGAGTGCGCCCAAGGCCAGTCGAAAAGCGGTCATACCGCTGATGTAGGCCAGCCCGTTGGCTACGCTGCGCCGGCCCTTCATTAGAGAAATCATCGCGAAAACCTGCAATGGCTGCAAGGCAGCGGCGATTGTTAGCGGAAGTAGTGCCAGCATTAAGTTGGTCATACTAATTATTGCTCCAGAAGGTCCTTATAGAGACCCGCGCCAGGACTTTCAGATGGTTCACAACGCCAAGCAGAGCGATGTGATCCACCGGTTCGCGTATCAGGATGGTTATGGAGAACCCGACATCGGTCACTTCGTGGTGATAACAATTCCCATGCGTTCAGTCTCATACAGCAGGGCCATCATCGCATCAGATGCGATATTGGGTAATCTTGATCGTATTATAGCTGACTTCCTGAACCTCCTCAGCGATCGAAGAAATCCATTTTTCCCTGATGGACGAGAGTTGAGCACTTGTACACCGAATAGGATTAAGCTGAATGCTTTCGCCTAATCACAGTCTCTCGTGTCTCTCATTTGCTTGTTTCTTCGCGTATAAGCCGGCTGCGCTGGATCAACTCCCAGCCCTGCATCATCGGACCAATCTGGGCGATGCCCAACCAGACAAGCACGAGTGAAAAAGCAATCCCGAGCCATCGCAACCATACGGGTAGACCCTGGCGAACCGAGGAAACCTGCTCCTGTAAGTCGGTGACAATATCCCGATACTCGGCCAGGACCGACTGGGCACTTTCCAGGCTCGTCGCAATCTGGGCGATATTTTCCGCCATGGTCGTGACTTCGCCATGCATCTCCTCCAGGTTTCCGCTCGAGGAAGTTATATCTTCTTGCGCTGCTCCAAGAGAATCAGGGATTTCATTAAGGCTTGTGATTACCCTTTCAAGGCCAACGTGCAGGGGTACTTCGGGCTGGAAACGATCAACCCCTATGAACGGGATGGCGGTCACTATGCTCAGAACATTATCCACGAGCTTCGCACTCTTTGCTAAAGATAACAGAGTATCTTGCGTGGCTTTGATCGTTTCGGTCAACCGTTCACCCAGCAAGTCGGCCACACTATCAACTAGCGGGACCGTACCATAAATCGTTTGACCCACGCTTGCCACTGTCGCTTCCAGGGACTCGACCGTTTCGACGACTTGCGCTAACGAATCTTCAGCCAAGGCCAGCCCTTCCTCGGTCGTCAACAACGTCCGGTCAACCAATTCCAATGATTCTGCTGCAGACGCCTCGACGCGCGGTCCAACACGGACCATGAAGATGATCCCGGCAATGACCAATAGTATGCCCATGACACCTGCGGTCATCAAGGCGATACCTGATATTCGTTGATAAATGGGTTTCACGGGGCTTCTCCTAAGTCTTTGATGTATTAAACAATATTCTGACCTATTCGATAATAAACAATTTACTCAGCGTTCACAGTGCTGAATAAAGATTCGGAGATCACAAGGATCTCCGAATCTTAATCCCCTCACTTCAGTTTACTCTCCTACACAGGTTCAACCACTACTTCAACTTCGGATGGGTTCCCCTGAGTTATCACGGGATAACTCGTTGTATTGGTGAACAACAGGTTCCCCGCACCGTCCGTAATGCGCACGCTCAAGGCATAGGTATTACGCGTATCGATGACCTCGGGATCGTAGCTCACCGCAAACGGGATAGGCATTTCGTCGAATTCTGTGACGATTGTTTCTCCAATAACCGTTGCCGGTGCATCGGCTTTAGAAACGTCCTGGAGCTGCACAGTGAGCACCGCATCCGGCGAGAGTTCGATCATTTGCTGGTAGGACACCGTTCCGGCGACGATAGGTCGATAGAACAGAACGACAGTCGAGGAGGCGTCCATCATCTGCAAGCCACCCTGCGCATAGCGGAATGGTTCAACCGTTGCCAAGGATGCCAGGTATTGCCCCTCCTGGTCCATGATCCCTTCGGGCTCATTGCACGTCATCCGCGTGGAACCGGCATCTCCAAAGGAGATACTCTCCTCTGTGCGTTCGTATGGGGCAAAGTAATCATTGCATCCTGCGGATCCCGCGATTTGCCCGTCTTTGAACTCAGCTGTGATCTCAGTGTCAGAGATGACATCGGTTCCATGCAACGTTGCCAACGCCCACAAGGCATCTTCGAGTTTGAGGCTAGTGTCCGGTTGAGGTTCGTCCTCTTCCTCGCCGAATGTCACGGCGATGATCGATTCAGCCATGATGCTTCCATCTTCCGGTGAGGGCGAAAAAGCGCGGATGGTCCCGTTAATAACGGCATCTGAGTGAACATCGAGGTCCACTGACCACTCACCTGCGCCTCCGGGTTCGTCGCTACTTAATACCGCGGCTTCCTGAACAAGCACATTGCCACTCTCATCGACCGCTTCCACGACGACGTTACCTTCGAAAAGCCCTTGGCCCGTGCCGCGGACTGTGACGGGCGCAGAAATGTCGAGGATCTGGTCCTTCTTCGGCTCCGTAATTTCGATCTTTGACTCAATCTCCTCGTCCTCACCGTAAGTTACTTCTACACTCGCCGAGGCTGTGATACTGCCGTCCTCCGGCGAGTTCGAGAAAGCGAAGATCAGCCCTTCCGACCCGGGTTTAACTGGAACGACGATCTCGACCGACCAGTTTCCCGTCCCGCCGGGTTCCGCTGCATCCGTAACCGTCGCCTGCTCTGAGAGTACGTTCCCCTCAGAATCCATGGCTTGTACGACTACATTGTTTTCAAACAACCCATGCCCCTGCCCCTTCACGATAACAGCATCAGGGACGCCGAGAACAGCGCCCTGTACGGGCTCGGTGATAATGATCCACAGTTCTGGATCTTCGACGACGGGCTGCTCTTTCTCGAATACACCCAGGGCCGCAAGTATGGCCAAGATCAGGATCACAACCAGACCTCCCAAGCCGGCGAGGAGCCAGGGACTACGATCCTGTTTTTCCGCGCCTGCTTCTTCATCCTGGAGATCATCCTCGACGGGATCCATCGTCTCACCGTCTTGGGCCACATCTTCCGCAATGGGTCCTGTCGTCTCATCGCCTTGGGGCGCATCTTCCGCAGCGGGTTCTTGCGTCTCTTCCTCTCCTAACATTCCTTCTTCTCGATCTTTCTCATCCATATCAACCTCCAACTTTCTATGGTTATTTTTATGTGTAATTTTTTCGCCAACCGAAAGGCCAAGCAGGCTCTAGAATTGGCTTTGTAGCAGGGGATCAGTTGCCTCCGGCAGCACCACCGTCCGCAAACACCATCCTCCCTGCGTCTTCGCCGAGATACAGGGTTAGGTTACCATCCGCCAATTCGTAGCTGGTAACGATGCCGAGCATTTGAAGATAAAGAGTGTCCAGTGACTCCTCGCCACAGAAAGCCAATGTGGAGGGGCCTAAAATCAAGGACAAACTATCTCCATCAACCTCGTACTCCCCACTCACCAGATTACAGTCCGCCTTTAAGGCGAAGGTCCCATCTGCTGAGAAAGCCAGCGTGTAGTTCTCCGGATCGGGGACAAATGATTGACTCGCTGGTAGGGTTTCGGTCAGTTGAGACCACTCCCAGCTAACGTCGAGAGCATCCTTGTGCAAGCCGGAACTGCCGCAAGCTGCCAAAAGACTGGCCATCAGAAGCGCTCCCATTAATGAAACGAGTTTCTTCATCACGGTTATTCTCCTTTATCGATTATTCCGACACCTGAATGATGTTCCAGAACTGGCACACAGTGGTCTCGCCGGAGACGATGCCCCAGCCCTCACCGTATTGGCCGGCTTCAGCGGGGGCTGTCATCGGCACGACAACCTCGTACGAATCGCCATAAATCACCGTCTTGGTTAGTCCGAAGGAATCTACACTGCTGAGCCGCGTGTTATTGGCCGCGGCCAAGTATACGACCATCGAATCACCCTGATCCCACGCATCCGTTCCTGTGTTTGCGACCTGCCAGAGCATGTCGAAGCCCTCACCGGGTTGAACGAGGGTACCATCTAGCGGCGCTTGAGAGACCAGCACACAGGGCAAGAGACCAGGAGGTGTCCCTGGAATATCGGGAGGCGCAGGCGCGTCGACCACCGGGACGCCGTCGGTATTGCTGGTGGACACATAGCCAGCAGAAACCCAGGCCAGACCGTTGGTTCCATAAGATGCTGAGATCTTCACCTGCCACCATTGCCCATCGGCGCTCTTACCGCTAACCTCACCGGTTGCGCCAGGAGGTGCTACGGAGAGCACCGGGTAATTCAGACCGGGGCCAGTGCGCACATTGACGAATTCTGTGGCCGTTGCCGTGGGCGCGCCGGGTGCCGGCGGAGGGGGCGGGACGACTTCTACATGTGGTGGGGTTTCGATCGTCGGCAGGCCATCGGCATTCTCCACCGATACATAATCGACCTGAATCCAGCCATGCCCTTTCCCGACGGTTTCAGGGTTGAGCCGTACGACCCACCATTGGCCGTCTTCGCTAATGCCGATAAGCAAGGCTTTATCGCCTGTCTCGGCAAAACCATACGCGGGGAAATCGGCCCCGGGCCCGGTACGGACATGAGCCTCCACCAGAGCTGTAGCGGCCGGATCGCCGGGTTGTGGAGGTTGGAAATCCACCATTGGTGGCGGCGGCGGCGGCTGGATAACCATCAGATCGCCTACGTTTGACACCAGGGCGTAATTGACATCCACCCATCCTTGTTCTGTAGCAGCAACCGGTACGCTGACAGCATAATAGGTGCTGTCTGGGCTGATACCCACCAGGATCGCTTTTTGACCCCCCGACAGCAATGCCTGGACAGGGTAGTTCGTACCTGGACCACTGCGCATATTGACGTTGACTTTCACTTCCAGTGTGGGCTCACCTTCGCCAGGCTCCGGCAAAATAGCAACCGGACCGACGGTATCTGGAGGTGGCGCGCCTGCATCCGGGACTGCTGTCGGGACTGCCGTCGGTTCTTCAGAAGAACAGCCTGCCATCAACAGGGTCGCCGCCAGGAGCACGAACAATGCAAAAAGCGGAAGCAATCGTGTGTTTTCTTTCTTGATTTTCATTTTGTAATCTCTCCTTTTTGTTGTGTACCTTCATTTCTTTGCTGTAACAAGCATTTTTCTTTGGGAATTCTCGACCAGGACCATGGTGTGTATTTGGCCGGACGCTCGATCCTGCCCGATCTGCCCACCATCAAATTTCCCTTGTTTCATCCCGGCTATCGCCGGTAAAAACAGTAAACTTAACTGGCAGATTATATCGCATGGATTCGTCTATGAAGGGCAACACTTCGTACCAATGTTTCCCACCTAAACACGCCTGCAAGTCAATCGATCGCTTGCAATACCCACCTAGAATACCGGCGGCAGAAAGAAAAATGCCAACGCCAACATGCCGTACACTGCCAACAGCATTGACCCTTCCAGCCAGTTTGATCGGCCGTCAATAGCCACAAGGGCAGCAATGATGGATGCTGCGGTCATGGCGATCAATTCCGGATGGTTGAATTCCATTGTCATCGGGTTGCCCATCAACAGGGAGACAAAAACCAGCAGCGGGGCGACAAATAGGGCGATCTGCAAGCTGGAGCCCAGGGCAATAGAAAGGCTTAGATCCATCTGGTTCTTCATTGCTACATTTACGGCCACCAAATGTTCCGCGACATTGCCGATGATGGGAACAACGATAATGCCCACAAAAAATTCTGTCAGGCCCAGAGTTTCACTAACCGTGTCCAGCGAACCCACCAGAAAATCACTCATGAAAGCCAGGCCGACGACCGCCAGCGCCATGATGCCGATCGCTTTCTGTACGCTCCAATGCGGACCTTCATGGGTCACTTCGATCGCTGGGGCATGTTGAGCCTCCTCAGCCGGCCGTTTAAGAGCATAAATAATGGAAAGGACATAAAGCAGCAGAACGACAACAGCCGTTGTCAAACTCAACATCTCAACCTGGTACACATCCGGCTCAATCAACTCATTAAATAGCGACGGCACACTGATCACGATGGCCGCCATGATCACCATGGTGGCATCGACCGATATGCGGTCGCGGCTGAAGCGTTGTACGCCGTGTTTCAATCCACCCAGCAAGAGGCTCAGCCCCATGACTAAGAGTAAGTTTCCCAAGATGGAGCCGATGATGGACGCTTTCACAAGGTCCAACTTGCCGGCGGAGATAGCCACGATGGTGATGATTAGCTCGGCCGCATTGCCCAAACTGGCGTTCAGCAACCCACCGACCTGCGGACCAGTTTTTTCTGCCAGCCCTTCCGTTGCCTCACCCATTATCCCGGCAAGTGGGATAATGGCTAGAGCCGCGGTGATAAAAACAATCATATCTCCCAGGTGGAACAGTTCGGCCACCACCGCAATTGGGAAAAATAATAAAAGCCAACGGATTCTTCGCATGAGCATCAACCCCTTCCTGGTAAATTACGCCTGTGCTGGCAACTTAATTCATCCGTCCAATCCTCGGTACGCATGCGAACCTGTTCCCGTCATCCGAATGGGATACCCTACTGCCTGATCTTCTACTTCCTCGACGTTGGGTAGAATATCCTGGATTTAACTACCAAGTGCAACTCTGATGGTCGGAATAGTATCTTAGATCGCACGAGTGGCATAATCCTCTCGTCAGGACATTTTTCCCACAGTCAAAGATGTGGAAAAGCCTGAAGGTCTACGGTTTGGGAGGATGGCTGATTTTGAGAGCTCTGGAGGGGCGGGCTCACGCCGCGCCCAGCCAGTGCGGTGTGAGTTCGCTTTATTAAAAGGGGGCCTTAGTCCTGATTAAACCAACCTGCCCCATCTGGCTTCTGGGGCAGGTTGTCTCATCCTACAAACGGTTCTGAGTCGTCGTCAGGGTTAGATCTCTCAAATCCTAGCCTCGGTTAATCGCATTTGCAGTAATACTGAACACTGGTAACAGTACCCGGGCGTATGGTCCATTGACCCCCGGCCTCCTCGCATTCTTCCTGCGAAGGGATCTTGTCATTGCAAACCGGTAGGATCGGAGGTGCCTTGTAGATCGGGAGTTCGTCGACCGGCCCGCTGGTCTCACCCGTAGAATCCGATACCCAGCAGCGATAAGACGTCATCCACCACGGCGGCCTGTCTGGTTCGCTGCGGCCAATCAGTTCTGCTTCCTGGCCCTTTTCGTACCCGGCAGCCGTGCCATATTCTGTGCCCGGTCCCTTGCGGCAGAAGGCGTTCTGTAAGAATCTTATCATAGGGGGAGATGGTGGTACTGGCGCAGGCGTTGGCGGGAGCGAGGGTTCCGCACAGATTCCCGATTCGTTCGTGTAGAACCATTCCGGAAGAGACGCCGGGCCTTGCACCGCGCCCTGGATCATCGCTACCTTCCAGTAGTGAATCGTGCAGTCCTCAAGCGGATCGGTAAAAACCGTGGTCCCGGGCAGGAAGAATTCACCCAGCAGATTCGTACCCAGGAAAGCAGGGTCAGTCTGCAGGTTCACGAAATAACCATCCGGGATACAGCCGCCTGGTCCGGGTTTATAGCGCAGTTTGGCATAACCCTCTGTGACCTGCGCGCCATTGATCGGTGAGATGAGCTCGGGGGCTACCATACCCACCAATGGAGAACACTCCGGCCCGGTGAAGAAAGATCTGGGTGAGCTGGGTTCACCAAAGTCGGTCCCCACACCCGCAAAAACCTCCCACCAATATTGTGTATGAGGTTCCAGATCTTCAGCGGTCGTCCAGCGCGTATTCGGTGTACCCGTTCCGCCGCCCAAACTTGGACCAGAAAAATCATGCTCCGTTGACAGATGGATACCAAACCCACCCACCTCACATGATCCTGGGAAGGACCACTCGAGCACGGGGCGAAGATCGGGGACAATTTCGTAAGCCCCTGGCCAGACCGCAACCGGCTGATCCAATTCCGCAACAAGGCAGGGGCAATTTCCAACGGCGTTGATCCTGAAGTTCGAGACAGCAGACCACGGCCCATCATCCGGGCCGTCGATGGCTGCCACCCGCCAGTAGTATCGGTCGCAGTCATCCAGTAGCACCCCCGGAGTCCATGCCTTGATCGGATTGGCTTCCCGCAAATTGACCACGATTGCGGTGAAATCAGAGTTTGTTGACACCTGGAGGGCATAACCCTCTGGCGTACACGCGGGATCGGCATAATCCCAGATGTAGGTAGGGTCCAGAGTACTGATATTGCCGGTAGGACCTACAGGATCCGGCGCTATCAGCGAGGCTGTTTCACAGGATGGTCCGACGATGAATTCCCAAAACTCCGAATAAGTGCCGATCATGGTCCCATTCATCGCGGCCACCTGCCAGAGATACGCCGTACCGGGAGTGAGATCCACGCTCGGGCTCCAATCTCTGCCCGAATCCCCCGTGGTACCTCCAAATCCGGTATCCACCACCGTTCCATTGGTCGCGTTGGTCCACAGATTGATAATGTACTCAGTAGGGGAACACGCCTCCGACCAATCCCAGGTCAGTACAGGTCGCAGATCCCCCACCAGGGAGTGATTGGGTGGGCTGGTATTTGTTGGGCTTGTATAGAGGTCGATTTCGGTACAGGGTCCACAAGCGGTAAGCACAAGAGCAATGAAGGCCAGGAGCAGCAGTGTTCGGATGTTGTGTTTCATCGTTCTCCTCCTTGAGATGATGTGATCCACAGCAGAATCAGACGGGATCTGTTTCCGCGCCCCTCTATACCTGTAACGAATACCTCCACAAAGTTGTGACACCAACCCTACTCATCGCATAACTTTGATATTGTGAGATAAGTCACATTGCTTGTCAATCGGGACTTGCGGCTATCTGCTTCTTCTCAATAGGATCGTTGCCAACAAGCGCTCATCCATGTTCTAAAGTCAGTGAATAGATATCAAGCAAAGCGCATCGCTGCCAAGCCCTCCCCCCTATCTCAGCTCGAATACCCTCACAAAGGGCTGGTCATCGATTAATAGTGTGAATGAGGATACATCTTCAAGTTGATCCACCGGTAAGATCAACA
This sequence comes from Anaerolineales bacterium, assembly GCA_004376465.1. Lineage (GTDB taxonomy): Bacteria > Chloroflexota > Anaerolineae > Anaerolineales > E44-bin32 > E44-bin32. The sequence continues at coordinate 19,353 of SOJU01000116.1, forward strand.
ATTGGATGAAGGTCGAGCGGTAAGCAGTCTCATCGAGCAGCATCACTTCCCCGGTCGCATTGTTCAGCAGCAGGTGTGGGCCGCCGGCGTTGGCAGGATAGTCATAGTGCTGCTCCACAGATTCATCTAGAATGTCGACCGTGACGGCATGCAGGATCTGGTCCCCATCGAAGCGGAATACGCCCGTTTCCAGATCCAACTCCAGCGGCCTCATGACCTTCGAGACTCGGCTGAGCTGCCCTTCTTGTGTATGAAAATCCCAGCTTCCATAGTACTGGATCCAAACGAGAGCTGGAATCCCTTCCCATTGGACAATCAGGTACTGAGCGGCAGGCAAAGGTTCGGATTGAGTTTCTCCCCTTCCCAGCCCGTCCAGCCACGCCTCCAATTCTGCTTCGCTCCACGTGTTCCATACATCCCAGGGCTCGAAATTCCGCCACACTGCGAAATGTATAAATTCAGCCGACCGATCTAGCGTATCCGATCCGAGCACGGTCCCCAGACTGAAGAGATAGTCTCCAGTGTTACGACGGCCATCGGCAAAGGTCTCAAGCCCAGCGAAATGCTGCGATGCGTAGCCATAATCCCACCAGGTCCAGATCGTGCCCGCCGGGTCGGCGATCTCGCCTAGCGTCGTCAGAGCCCTGGCATGCGCCTTGCCAACGACAGTCTCCACGGGTATGCGCCAATTAACCTGGACCATCACAGGGATGAGGACAAGGACAGTCGTCAGAGAAACCGCAGCTCTCAGCCGCTTATCCCAGGCATACCGCTCGCCGGCTTGCGCCGAGATCCAATCCAGCGGGACAAGTAACCCCAGGAGTACCACCGGCGTGGCGAACATCGTGAACCGGATACCCAAGCGCACTGCCCCGAGGCCGAGCAGGAGTAGAGGCAACAACAACACCGCTGCCGGTTTTTTCCATAAGATAACAAGATAACCAAGCACACCCGCTGCCCCCAGCAAGGGATGGAAAGCGATCCCCTCGAGGGTGAAACCGAGATTTACCTTCTGTGTTTCCCGGACAGAAGCAGCCAGGTTGGGGAACACCAACACTGAGCCTGAGGCCTGAGACCCACCGTCTCCGAATAGTTTTCCCACATATGCAGGGATGGCAATCGAGAGATACTCCTGGAATTGGATCCCGAGGATCACAGCCAGCATAACAAACAGGCCAACACCTATGAGGCGGGTCGACCAAGGATGGCGGAAGCGGGCGGGAAACCGTCCCATCCACCACACCAGCAGCAGGCCCGCCGCCGCGCCTACCCAGCCGGCCCCCACCACGAGGGCGATCGCGAGCAAGGTTAGGAAGGAGGCGGATCGAGTCTCATGTACACCCAGGACCGCCACCAGTGTGGCAGCAAGCCCCAAGAGGGCAAGGATGTATAAGCCGATGGAGGTGTGCCAGGGCAAGGCCACAGCCGTGAGAACGATCAAGATCGCGGGAATGATGCGCCCTTTTTTATCGCCACGGTCGCTGCGGCCCATGCTCCCCGGGCAGCGCAGGCGCGCTTGGATCCATACTGCCAGGAGCCAGCTGATCAGCAATGGGAAGAATAAGGTCGCCCAATCCGTGTCGTAGAAACCCAGGCGGGTCCGGTTGTAGAAGGCCGGGGCGAGCGCTCCCAGAATCGGCACGATCAGCGCTGCATACGGCGCCCCAAGGAAATAACACCAGAGTGCAAACGGTATTGCAACCAGCGCTGCGAGTAGAATGGAGGCCCAGAACGCAAGATTGGCATGCGGGATCGGGAAGATGCGGGACAGCACATCCAGCAGAACCGCCATGGGCATGGGCTCTGCGATTGGATTCACTTCTTCTGCGCCTGCTACCCAGAAATAGGCATCATGCGTCGCCAGAAGCCATTCGCCGTCTACCTTAAAGCTCGTTTGGTCCCAGCGCGGGTATTCGATCAGCCGCATACCTGCACTGAATAGGAATACAGCGAAGCAGATCGCGACGATCTGCCAGAATCCTTTGCGGAAAATCCCTACGTTAGGCACGATGCTCCACTGATATTAACAGTCCCAGGGTGAAATTTGATCCGCTTGGACCACCGCCAGCAATCCTTCTTGACCTTGGAGGAAAACCTGATCAAGCAAAGGAAACCCTACAAGTGACAGAACTATAGTTTAAGTCCGAACAGCGCACAAATAATAACGGGCTCTGATCCTTCCGAGCCAAAGCCTTGGACCGTCAGGCTAGGTCCCAGTGGTGGCCTATCGATTTTCGACTACTCGGAACCGAGCATTGGTTTGGATTATCCTGTTCTCAGAGAATCAACCTGGCAAACTCATTAGGGGTATGGAACAGGAGCACCGCCAATCCTACTTCCATTCTTCGGCGTTGCGCTTAGTAGCTGAATCCACGTTCGTTTGATAAGAGACCGTAGCAAAACATTGATCCCGCACATTACGCGGGATCTGCTATTCACCGGGGCTTAAAAGCCCTAGTGTCATTATGCACTAGTTAGCTGTTAACCTACCGGACAGAGGTGTTATTCCTATTCGTATACAGATTCTTGATAGAGTCTAACGCATTGAGTTCAGCTGCCCCGCTCGCTACCTCACTTGCCTTTCAAGCGTGACCAGATAGGCCAATCAATAGCATATCGCGAAGCGTGCAAGGCCGGCTGCCCCAAGACCCCGGTTGGGACGGGGCAGCGAATGGTTACGCCGCATCACGTTATTAGGAACTCGTATGTAGTTACTTTGCAAAGTATCTTTTCACACCCGGCAGAAGCACGAGCAGGATGATTAAGAGGCCAAGAATTGAGGTGCAATGATAAAAAGACCTCGACCCTGGCGAGTCGAGGTCTTTACCCTGTTACTGCAAATCGTAATTATCCAAGGATTAAGGTGGGGGTAATGGAGCGAATGGCGCGTCCAACTTACAGATAGAAATGTCATCGAAGTAAATTACAAAGTTTTCATCATTGGTTTGCCTGACTTCAAATCCAACTTTTCCGCTCGGAAGGGGATGTGGATCCTGATAGGAAAACCAGAGACTATCATCCACCCACACCTCTACTCTGCCCTCATAATTGCTCACCTCAAATTTGTGCCATACATTTTCCTCGATCGGTTGATATCCGTGACTGATTGTTTGGTGCAGAACTGGCCATGCTACACGATAAAATGCATAAAAGCCATGTTGACTACCACCGGATGAAGAATCCAATTGGTAAGCTGAGAAATCAGCACCCTCAATTGTTGTAGGCTCTGCCAAATCCCAAGTCAGAAAGTATTCTCCTCTTCCTGTGACCATCACCCAAACACGCCATACTGCGTTATCCAAATCAGAACCTTCAAGGAGTGACACTGATGACTGATCTCCTGTATGTCGAGCGACAATGTCTTCAGGTGTTTCGGGGTGAGACATGAGCTCCCATCCCATAGCATGATTATTAATCTCTTGCCACCCGGCCGCCTCATTATCCTGAAAGTCTTCTATGTAAATCAGGCTCTCTCCCGGCGCGCATGCATTCGATGGGAGCAGGTCCACAATCTTGGTTGATGTGGGTTTTTTCGTTGGTGAAGCGGTTGGTGAGGGTGTTCGTGTTCTTGTAGGTGTTTTCGTCGGTGTAACAGTTGGCGTGGGTGTTTTTGTTCTTGTAGGTGTTTTTGTCGGCGTAGGGGTCAGCGTTGGTGTTTGCGTTTGGGTTGGTGTGGGGGTGAGTGTGGCAGTTGGCGTGATCGTCGGGCTTGGTGTCGGGCTTGGTGTCAAGCTTGGCGCAGCTGCAGTCTGAGTTTCAAGCGCCGAGGCGGCGACCTGCATGGCAGTAGCATCCAGCTCCGTCTGAGATGGGCCGCTACCAGACAACATCACCACTGCTCGGATCTGATGCCACGCCGGTCCTAACGCCGCTCCGATGGGCACAATCAGCAGCACACAAGCGAGACCCCAAAGGGCAAGAGCGCGTGGCGAGATGACCATTGGAGCGAGTTCGGGTTCTGTGTCTTCCGCCATGCCTGAGACAAGATGTGATAAAAGCCACCATAATCCGATTGACAGGGCAATAAGAAAGACAACCAGCAGGACCTCGATGGCAAGACCATAGACTGACAAGGAACTTTCAGAAATGGCAAAATAATCTAATCCCGAGAGATATATGAAGGGTAAAAAACCACCGTTCCACAATGTGTGCAATCCGATCGCCAGGAAATACGCCTTGAGCA
>SOJU01000011.1 GCA_004376465.1 Anaerolineales bacterium
TTTCCAAGATCCATCCCTTGCGTTCCCACAGCGGCGCAGCGCAAGGCGGCATCGCCGCGGCGATTAATAATGTACGACCGGTCGCCGGAACCGGACCGCGCGGTCCTTTAGAAGAGATCCCTGACGGCGAGCCTACCGTTGACAGCAGCGAGCTGCATGTATTCGACACCATCAAAGGATCGGATTGGCTGGGCGATCAAGATGCAATCGAGATTCTGGTATCGGATGCCATCGACATCGTCTATGAGTACGAGCATATGGGCTGTGTTTTCAGCCGTACGCCGGATGGCCGGATCGCCCAGCGTCGCTTCGGCGGCCATAGCGTTCCCCGCGCCTGTTTCGCAGCCGACTGGACCGGCCACATGCTGCTGCAGACAATCCATGAACAAGCGCTGCGCTACGGTGTTCACTTCTACAGCGAATGGTATGTTCTGGATCTAATCATCGAAGACAACATCTGCCGCGGTGTAGTAGCAATGGATGTGCTGACCGGTGGAATCCATACTTTACGTGCAAAGGCAGTCATGTTTGGCACAGGTGGTTATGGTCGGGCGTTCAAGATATCAACGAACGCCCATGCTAACACCGGTGATGGCGTGGCGATGGCCTACAATGCAGGTGCGCCACTGATGGATATGGAGTTTGTGCAATTCCACCCAACGGGCCTCTACCGGCTCGGTATTCTCATGACCGAGGCCTGCCGGGGAGAGGGAGGCTACCTGACCAACAGTCAGGGCGAGCGTTTTATGGAGCGCTACGCGCCAGAAAAGATGGAATTAGCCCCGCGTGATCTTGTCACTCGCTCCGAGCAGATCGAGATTGATGAGGGGCGAGGGATCGGACCGGATGGGCAGGGAATAAATCTGGATATGACCCATCTGGGACGCGAGAAGATCGAAGGACGACTCCCCCAGGTACAGGAAATTGCCCATAATTTCATGGGGATAGACATCGTTGAACATCCCGTGCCCATTCAACCTGCGGCGCACTACAGCATGGGCGGTATACCCACTGACGCTCATGGCCAGGTTATCGCCGATGCTGAGGGGAACCCGGTTGTCGGTTTTTACGCCGCCGGTGAGTGTGCTTGTGTTAGCGTGCACGGTGCCAATCGCCTGGGCACGAACAGTTTGCTCGAAGCGTCGGTCTTCGGCCGTCGATCCGGTTATGCCATCGCTAAATTCATCAAGGGCGGTGCAGAGCTTCATCCGCTTCCCGGTGACCCGGGGAACCAAAGCAGCCAACGTATCGATCGCCTGATGGACGACTCCGTCAGCGGCAAGCAAGAATCGTTGGCCGAGATTAGAAATGAAATGAAAGCGATGATGACCGACAATTGCGGTATCTTCCGTGATGCTGACAGATTGCAGGTCGCCTTAAATAATGTAAAGGAACTGCAGGAACGGTTTAAAAATGCGCGCGTGATGGACAAAAGCAGGCGCTTCAACACAGATGTCCAGAGCGCTCTGGAAACCGAGAACTTGCTCACCTTCAGCGAAGTGATCATAGCAAGTGCTTTGGTTCGTACCGAAAGCCGGGGAGCGCACTCCCGCGTCGATTACCCCGAGCGGGACGACGAGAACTGGCTCAAGCACACCATCGCCCATAAAAACGGCGGCGAATTACCGGTCATTAGCTACAAAGATGTGAACATCAACTGGGAAAAGTATCCCCCCCAGGAACGCAAGTACTAACCGATTGCACCACTAGGAGCGCTCATCATCATGTCAGGCAACGGCCACAACAAAACAGCAACTTTACGCATTGAACGCTTTAACCCCGACGTCGACGAGAAACCAGCATTTGAAGAGCTGCAGGTGGAACTGGTACCTGGAAAGAC
>SOJU01000215.1 GCA_004376465.1 Anaerolineales bacterium
AGGCTGGTGTTCCAAGGGTGGCCTTGCGATTTTCGACTACTCGGAACCCAGCGAGTATTAGTTTCAAGTATCCTACACGCGGAGGGTAAACCTGGCAAGTGTATTTGGGGTTTAGGACAGGAACGCCAATAACCTCACCTTCATTCTTCTGTGTTGGACTTGGTTGTTGAATCTATGGGTATCTTGTATATAGAGAATTATTCCCAATCCCATTTTGATGGATTCCATCTAGCGACTTCAATTCGACTACCCAGTACCGGATTGAGAAACTGCTGAAGCATGGCGTACGCTTCAGCAAATGAGATTTCATCCAAATCAAGTGTCCCGACCATTCGTTTATAAGTTTGCACCCAACCACTAGGTGGGGATGGCAACTTATCTGGAACATTGTGAGTCTCAGCATTATCAAAGGTAGCCCGAATTGCTAGCCTCAATTCGGATATCTTTATTTCCCCTAATTCAGCTAACAGCAGAATATCTACAAAATCTTTTACTCGTGAACTTGCGCCCGAACCTCGAGGGCGAGTATAAGCATGCAAATTTTCCGCAATTTGTTGGGTAATTGGATAACAAGGAACACGGGTTGGTTCTAGGTTTGCAAATGCAAGCAGGTCGGGAGTAGCAATTAATTCTACTGCTCCTACTACCGGATCACCGATACTCACATCAATATGAAAATCATCGAAGATTCGTCCATCTAATCGAGACTGTGTCTTATACCGTGTTACTCCTATGCCTTCTTGAATTGGCTCAGATGATCGAGTTGTTTCAAATGTAAACCAATCCCCGATATCTAAGGCTCCCGCTGTTTGGAAAGCCGGAAATATTTCAAGCTCTTTCTCCATCGCCAGTAGATCAATATCCTTAGTTGTTCTAGCTCGATCACCAATCCTGAGTTGAAGGGCAAAACCACCCTTTAATACCCAGCTATCTGGCTGGTGTTGGATCAACCGGGCAAGGAACCGGTCAAAAGCGACAATCTTTCTCAATCGTGAGTGAGGCATACCAGTTTCTTGGTATATATGCCCTAATCGGCTTTCTAACGCTCGTCGAAAATCTCTGGCACTCTGGTATTTCATTTTTGCTTTCCCTGTTTTAGATACTTTAAATAGATCTGTCGGAACCTACCCCCGCGCTTCTTTACCTGAAGATGTAGGTCATTTTCTGCAACCAGGCCTTGAGTCAGCGCTTCATCAATCGCCTGGAGGACAAGCTCTTCTGCCAGTCCGCTCGATGCTGCATCAGCCAGGGTGCGAGCAACTGTCGTGATTGGCAGTCCTTCGCGTGAGGTAATTTCCGCTTCCTCCAGTTGGTTGGTATGCTGTCTGATTCCCTTTCTGCGCACCGAAGAGGATCGAGGAACAATAACATGGATTTCATGCGGAAGCACATCTGATAGTTCGTAAACAGATAGTGCGCTTTCATGGGAGATCACAGACTTGGGCCCAGCCCTGAGGCACGCAATGAAAAGGTCTTCATAAAATGAGTATGGGAATTGAGTAAGGCGATAAACACCGTGAGCAACTCGTGTGAACCTGCCAGATTTCACATTCTTGGAAAGGCGGTCCCAAGCGAATCCAAATTCTCTGGCCTGAGAAGCTGTAAAATACCCCCCTTGATTTTCTGCAATATTATATAGTTGGTCATAATCTGGATTCTTGCTCATGTATGTAATACCTTGCCTTAATGAATAGGTTTTGCATACATTATCGTATATTACTTGAAAAATGTCCAGTGGCCATATCGCAGTTAGAAATTTATTCTATTGCCCTGTTGTAGTGGCCGAAAATGTACATCCGTCCTCGAAAATGTGCCGGAATATTCTCTGAGCGATACA
>SOJU01000246.1 GCA_004376465.1 Anaerolineales bacterium
TTTCTTCCCCGCTAGCTGGTTGGAGAAATACCAGCGCAGTGATGACCTCATGCTCACGATCCCGAAGCATTAGAAGCATCCGTTCAGCATCGACTGCATCCACCGGTTTGCCCAAAATTGTGCCACCGTCTACCACGACGGTATCGGCGGCGAGGATGAGCTCGCAGGCGGAGCAATCGGCTGCAGCTGCTCGAGCTTTCGTTCGCGCAAGACGGATCGCCAACGCCTCCGCACGCTCATCGAGCTGAACCATCTCGTCGATCGGAACCGGACAAATCTCCACATCCCAGCCGGTTAAACCCATTAGCTCACGACGGCGAGGCGAAGCTGAGGCCAAGAGCAACATACAAGTCATCGTTTTCAGATCCAATACCTTCTGCAGTCCTTGAACACTTCTTTAGTCGTCCTGACTGGAGGTGGCAATTCCAGCCTTTTTCATTTCAACACGTGTGCACCACCAGAACGAGCAGGGCTAGTCCGGTAATCCGCGGATTCTAACATACCCGGCAGATGCCAAAAATCCACCTCTACATATCGGGGTTCTCAGCTCGGTACAAGCCGATGGTACAATGACCGAATGGACCTATTTGACCACGCGATGAAGGATCGCATAGCCCGCGAAGCCCCGCTCGCCGCACGCATGCGGCCGCGCACCTTGGATGAATTCGAAGGTCAGGAAGAGATTGTCGGAGAAGACCGCCTTCTTCGGCGTGCTATCCAGGCAGATCGTCTCTTCTCTTCTATTCTCCTCTGGGGACCTCCCGGAACCGGAAAAACCACACTAGCGATGATCATCGCCAACACCACAGAATCCCATTTTGTTACGATCTCGGCCGTTCTGGCCGGGAAAGCAGATCTCCGGCGCATCATCAAGGCAACAGAGGAGCGGCGTAAACTATACGGTAGGCGAACGATCCTCTTCGTGGATGAGGTCCATCGCTGGAACAAAGCTCAGCAGGATGCGCTTCTTCCTCATGTCGAGAACGGGACCATCACCCTCATCGGCGCGACGACTGAAAACCCATACTTTACGGTGATCGGGGCTCTGGTTTCACGCTCACGAATTTTCCAGCTGCGCCCGCTTGAGGATGTAGACGTGAACCGGGTTATCCAACGTGCCCTCACCGACCCAGAGCATGGCTACGGCAGTAAACAGATCCAGCTCGACCAGGATGCTCTAGATCACCTGATCCGCGTGTCGGGTGGGGACGCACGCAATGCGCTCAATGCGCTCGAATTAGCTGTGGAATCCACACCCCCTGATGAGAGTGACGTGATCCAGCTCACGCTAGAGGTTGCCCAAGAATCCATCCAGCGCCGTGCGGTCTTATACGACAAAGACGGCGATGCGCATTACGACACCGTCTCGGCTTTCATCAAATCGGTGCGCGGTTCCGATCCCGACGCTGCGCTCTATTGGTTGGCGAAAATGCTCTACGCTGGCGAGGACCCGCGGTTCATCCTGCGCCGTCTGTTAATCCTGGCTTCAGAGGATATCGGTCTGGCTGACCCAATGGGCCTCGTCGTCACCTCCGCCGCAGTCCAAGCCTTTGAATTCGTTGGGTTACCAGAGGGGGTGTACGCTCTCGTGGAGGCAACGCTCTACCTGGCAACCGCCTCAAAATCGAATACAACTAGCGCCTATTTCAAAGCCTATAAACACCTGGAGGAAAAAGGGGTGGTCGAAGTCCCACAGCACCTGAAAGATGCCAGCCGCGACGGAAAAGCTCTCGGACACGGGAAGGGATATAGATATCCGCATACTCATCCCGGGCACCACATCGGGCAGGGTTATTTGCCTGACTCACTCCTCGGGACCTATTTTTACC
>SOJU01000274.1 GCA_004376465.1 Anaerolineales bacterium
ATGTCTTTAACAGGGCATTGAAAGCCGCCGTTGAGAGCATGTGGACCTCATCGATGATGTAAACCTTATAACGCCCGCGATTGGGTGAAAAGCTGATCTTATCTCTGAGTTCACGGATATCGTCTACGCTGGTGTTGGAAGCAGCGTCGATCTCGATCAGATCGAGAAAGCTCCCCTGTGCTACCGCCATGCAAAGTTCACAGTCCCCGCATGGGCGGTCGGCGGGCGAGTCCGCCAGGCAGTTAACTGCTTTGGCGAGGAGGCGAGCGGTCGTAGTTTTTCCAGTACCGCGTGGTCCCGCGAACAAGTACGCGTGGGCGACACGTTCACCCCGCACTGCGTTCCGAAGCGTATGAATAATGTGATCCTGTCCGCAGACTTCTTCCCAACGCTGTGGTCGCCACTTACGGTAAAGAGCGTGTGTCATTTCCATTCCTCGCTGATTGATGAGTTGCTTATTCAAATGCCCGGGGTAACTCTACGCTCGACAAATTAATCCGCCCACGAACTCAAACCGAAGGCGAGTTTAGCAGACGCAATTCCACGGCGCAAGAAACTCGCCGGCAGTAGGTTTCAAAGAACGGGAAGGATGTTATAATTTTGTTAGACAAACACAATCTGGAGGGAGCCATGACACTTCCGCGTGGCTGGGAACTAATCATCATTTTGATCATCATCGTCCTGATCTTTGGCCCAGGTCGCCTGAGCAAGATCGCCCGCGAAATTGGCCTAGGGATCAAAGAATTTCGGACGGGTATGCAGGATGAAGAGAGTGAAGATGAGCCATCCGAGAAAGAAGAACCAGAGAACGTAGACTGACATATCCAACATCAGCGCAGGATCAAAGCCGGCCGAAAGGCCGGTTTTTCTTTCACTTAATTAAGCTCATGCTTCTCATCCATTCTACCAGCAGGGTCAATCCACTGATGAATTTGATTTGAACCACCTCACGAATCGCGGCGCGTGTTTCTCCCAGGATGAATCGAGGTTGTGATTTTGGCGATAGAAACACCAAGTGAAATCATGTTGGAATTGGACGCAGTTGGAGGAATTCGTTAATTCGCGGGGATTTTTAAGGAGGAGACTAGATCGCCGCTTACGTTGCGAAGATAAATCACCTTGCCCGGCATCCATATTGCTTGGTCAAGCCCCCAGTACAAATCAATCGTGGTGTTTGTACCTGCTCTTGAATGGACGTCCACTGCTCCTTTGCTGTAAAAAGTGAAGTCAGGGAAGTTGAATAAATGACCATCGCCATCATCTAGCGTCCAGCCAGCCATAGAGACTTCATTCCCTATGTTTAGGAGACGAACAGACTCCATCTCCAAGCCCCCTGCACCGGTGATGCCGTTGATCACAACTTGCCGGGCTGCAGCCGGATCGGGGGTGGACGTTGTTTCAGGAGATCGGGTCCCGCCGGCTTCGGGCGCCGTTACCGCCCCCTCAACTTCAGGGATGACTAGCACCTGCCCCACCGATAGCTCGTTAGGGTCTTGCAGCCGATTGGCCGCCATAAGTTCTTCCATCGAGATATCAAACTCTTCGGCGATGTTAGAAATTGTGTCGCCTGCGCGGACGGTATAGGTTTTAGGCGTTGGCGAGGGGGGTGTTGTTGGAGTTAGCGCAGGAACTGCGTTGTCTACCTGAGCGATCACATCGATCGTCGCCGTCGGCGTCACTAGTTCAAGAGGGGATCTGCGATCCCATAGATTGAGCACGATGAGGACAGTGATCGCAGAGACGAGGACATTAATGCCCAGATAAAGGAGATACTGTCGCCATGTAGCTCGTCGTACGCTTCCCATGGCCGCGCATGATAGCACAGCTT
>SOJU01000263.1 GCA_004376465.1 Anaerolineales bacterium
ATCAACTGAGGTATCCGCGTTTATGGCACTTTTCCACAGTAAATGGAGGAGAACCGTTTTTTTAAGATTCGCGGCCCCACGCTTACCACAGAGCCGCTCAGATAACTCAATGATTGACCGAAGTTCTGACACTCTCGGCGCGGTTACGCGATCTGATAGACCGATCCTTCAGCTGTCTTCGTCACTTCGATCCGCACCGGGAATGCCTCTTTGAGTTCGGCAATATGAGTGATCACCAAAATCAGATCGAAATCATCCTGGATGCTGTTGATCGCTGCAACCAGATGCTCCCGACCACGGGTATCCTGGGTCCCAAACCCCTCATCGATGTATAGGCTGCGCAGTTGTGCGCCGGCGCGGCGGGCAAGCAGCCGGGAAAGAGCGATGCGAAGGGCGAAGTCAATGCGAAAAGCCTCCCCTCCCGAGTAGAGTTCGTAGGGTCGGCTCCCAAGTTCGTCGGAGATGATGATGTCGAGGGCTTCACGCAGCTCTCCGGTCTTGATCTCCCGCTGTGTCTCGATGCGCAAGTGCATGCGACCATCCGTCATGCGCGAGAGTAGCTCTGTCGCCGCTCTCTCAAGCTCGGGGACAGCCGTCTCAATGATCATCGCTGGAACACCGCGTTTGCTAAAAGCCAACCTTAAATCCTCGAACAGGCTCAAATCCTCTGCCTTCTGATCCCGCTCGCGCAAACGCTCCTGTCGTTGCCCCTCAAATGAAACTAACGCGGTAAGTTTTTGACGGGCGCCCCCTACGCGCTCATCGGCCAATCGTTTCACCTGCCGTAACTCATCAATTTCCTTCTGTTTGATGGATGCAGCCCGTAATCGCTTTTCACAAACTTGCGCCTGCTCCTCGAGTGTTGATCTTTGCTTCTGGTCTTGATCGAGTTCGTCGGACCAGCGTTTGAGCCGCTCGCGCAACCCATCAGCTCTGCGCTTGGCTTCGTCGGCGTGAGTCAGCATCGTCTCTAGCTCCCCCGCTCGTTTTTGCAGCGCCGCTTGTTCGGCAAGTTGGTGGTTTAAGGATTTTCGTTCGCTGGAGAGACTCTCTAGGATTGTCTCAAGCTCCGTGACCCGGCTGCGGTTCTCGCGGTACTGCTTTCGCCGCTCTGCTACATCAATATCTAATTCGCCGATGAGATCCTGGCGGTGCTCATCCGTAAGGGGCTGCCCGCATGTCGGACATACAGGCTCTGTTGCGCCCTGTAAAGCTTCGATGCGTTTCTTAATCGGCTCTGTCTGCGGGGCGAGCGCATTGTTGGCGCCGCGCAGATTCGCGGCTTCCTTCGTGAGTTTCTCCCGCTCAGCGTCCAATTCTTTCAACCGGATCTGCAGTGGTTCGAGCTGCGCGAGTGCTTTCCGGACCTCATCCAGCGCGCCTGTAACTGCAGCTTGATCGGCTTGAGCGTCAGCCTCTTTAAGTTCGTTCTGTGCTTCGGACAGTTCACGCTCTCGGGAGGTAATTCGTCGTGTGAGGTCATCGATCTGACGCTGGAGAGCCACCAGTTCAGAGCGCGTCCCCTCCAGGCTTGCCCATTCTTTCTCCGCCGCCTCCAACTCTGCAGCTTTCTCGTTCGCCATGAGTTCGGAGGACTTCATCTCCAGTTCGTAGTCTTCACGTTGGGCAAGTTCTCGTTCGATCTCCTCTAAACGTCCGTCGAGCCGCTCGATCTCCGCACGCGTCGTGGAGATCCGCTGCTTGGCTAGCTCCTCATACTTATCCCACACAGATAAACCCAAGATATTCGCTAGCACCTGTTTGCGCTGCGCCGGAGTTTTTGTGGTGAACTCATCAGCCCGCCCCTGAAGGAGAAAAGCCGAATTCACGAAGGTCTCGTAGTCAAGCCGGATCAGGCCGTCAATCTTCGCTTGAGTTTCACGGATCGTTGCTTCTGCTATCCCTTGCCAACCGTCAACCTCCGAATTCCACGCCTGGAATTCCAGCAGAGAGCTGCCGCGCTTCCCGGTCTTCCGCTGGCGGATGACGCGAAAACGATCCTCACCCTGCGTAAAGGTCAACGCCACACGCATTTCAGTCTGACCTTGATGGATTAGATCGTCCGGGCTGTTGCTGCGCGCCTTACCCCACAGCGCCCAGGTGATGGCATCAAGCAGAGATGATTTCCCTGCACCGTTTTCGCCGGCCAAACAGGCAACATGGATCCCTTGAAAATTCAAGGGAGCTGGATCGCGATAAGCGAGGAAGTTGCGGAGCTCTAATTCAACAGGGATCATTGGATAAACAAATCATTCCAGCAGCTCTCCGGCCTTCGCCAGAAGCGCTTTCAATCTTTCAGGATCAACGTCACGGCTCTCAAAATAACGCTCGATCAACTCGAGAGGAGCGAGTGTTTCCGGCGATAGTTCTCCGAGCCGGGCTCGTGCCTCGTCTTCAATTTCTCGCGCCACTATAAAACTCGCCGTATCTTCCAGCGCTCCTTCGATCTCTCGTTCCCGCAGGCTTGGGATCTGATCAGCGCGCAATTGAACTTGCAGACGAATAACAGCGCCATCGGTTTCTGCCCTTTCCAGGGCATCGACAACCACTGCGGTCGGATCTTCCTCGGAGCGGACGTCGATGCTAACGGTGCGAAACGGTCGGGCGTTCACGGGAACAAAGGACCAGGTGGTCTCGCTGCGTTGCAGTTCAACCCAGCAAAATCCTTTCTCTTCGCCCTCCTCACCAAAATCGATCCGCTCGAGCGACCCGCTGTAAACGACAGGCGGGTAGCCCTGGGGGTTTAGATCCTGATGCTTATGGATATGCCCAAGCGCGACGTAGTCCCATACCGGATCAGCCACCATCGATTTCAAGATGGGAAGGTCGCCTCCCAACATGACCGACCGCTCCGAACCGAACTTCGCCGCTTCAACCGTGAAGTGACCTACGAAAACGCGGGGCATATCCTGGACAGCCGCTTCTTCCGTCAGCACCGCTATGCGCTTCGCCACTTCCGCCCGCAATCCTTGATTCAACTCCTCGATGGATTTGCCCTGGTATTTCTTCCAAGCCATCAAGCGATTACGCATTGGGTAAGGCATCCAGGCGAGGAGGACGGGACCGTGCGCCGTCTGCACAACCTGTGTGTCATCCTTGTAACCAACGATCACCCCGGGGACATCCAGGGCGCGGAATATATCAAGGCTGTTGGCCTTCACCATCATGCCCGGCATGTCGTGGTTGCCCACGAGCAGCAGTGTCGGCACCTCATCTGCCAGGCGCTTAATACGCTGCGCAAATTCCCGCTGCTGGGTAGGGTCGGGACTACGATCTTTGAACGCATCCCCAGCGAACACCGCAAGATCAGCTCTGTGTTCGATTGCGTAATCCACAACTTCATCTAGCCGGTCCAGAAAATCTCGCACGCGGCTCGATGTTCCGGTATTCGGGTCGATCTTCCCGTAATTCTCCATGCCGATATGGCTGTCGGCAAAATGGAGCATACGGATGGGTTCTGTCATCACTTAGAGTCCTTGTGCCGGTATACGAAATGTTGTCGGGGGTGTCTCGCCGCCCCCTCGTTTATTGCTCTTCCTTGCGCTCGACCCACCGCTCGAGATTTGGTGGAGACTCAAAAGCTTCCAGGCGCGTTAGCAGCGCATGCGGATCCGATTCGTCGATCAGTAGATCGATGTGCTCGTTGTAGATGAAACCCTCCTGCCTGGCATGCTCGACGAGTGCCAACAGTGGTGTGAAGTATTCCAGGGTATTTAGAACGCCGATGGGATTTCTGTGCAAGCCGATCTGCGACCAGGTGAGGATCTCAAACAATTCATCGAACGTTCCGAATCCGCCGGGGAGGGCGACGAAGGCGTCCGACATCTCGGCCATGCGTGATTTGCGTGTATTAATATCCCCAACGACGATCAACTCCGTTAACCCGGTGTGGAGAAGCTCGGGGGTTTCAAACATTTTGGGAATAATGCCGGTAACCTCGCCCCCGTTCACGAGCACTGCGTCAGCGAGCGCACCCATCATACCCGTACTTCCTCCCCCGTAGATGAGCCTCAGCCCCCGCTCGACGAGCGCGGCGCCCATATCGCCCGCCGCCTGGAGGTACTCCGTGTTCATTTGATCGCTGGAGCCGCAGAATATGCAGATGTTTTGAATACGTCCCATAGGATCTCCTATTATCGACACATCACCTCGATAATCCTAATGCTTAGGTCACTCACCTGGCGCATCAAGCGAGCTGCGTATCGCTTCCGCATAGGCATCCAATTCCTGGCGAGAGGTCGCGGCTGATAAATCCGCATGCATGCGAACGCTTCCAGGATTACCCTGGAAGCGGGGAATAACATGCAGGTGGCTGTGAAAGACATCCTGCCCGGCGGCTGCGCCATCTGCGAGAAGCAGATTAACGCCCTCACAGCGCAATCCGGATTGCCGCAATGCCCTGACCATCCGCCGGCCGACGATGAACATCCGCGCGCAAGCGTCTTCGGGGACATCATCGATGCTCGATGCGTGTTCGTTGGGGATGACAAGTAAGTGACCCGGATTAACGGGGTGTATGTCCATAAAGACCATCACCAGGTCATCCTGAAAAACGATGCTGGCTTCTGAGAGCCCGGAATGTATTCCGCAGAAAATGCAGTCGGGGTTGCCGGTCAAAATCACCTCACTCGCAATTGATAATCCCGATTCGGGTCGGCCAATCCAATGGTTCGACGGTGATGATTGGCGTTATTTTGGCGTAATAGGGCATTCTACCATGATGGCCCCGGGGCTCTAAATCCCAAAGCACCCTTGACGCAATCGAGGATTGTCGTGAAAATTCACGGACAATATAAGGAGCATAGACGCCATGTCAGAGACCTTCTTCCCAATACTCATCCTCAACGCAAGGCCTGCGGCCGGGAAAAGCGAGATCATCCACGCCCTCAAAACGACGCCTGTCGAGGAACGAATCGCCCGCTTCCATATCGGTCCGCTTCACATCCTGGACGACTTCCCGATGATCTGGGCCTGGTTCGAAGAGGACCATTTCCTGGAGACGGTCTTTCATCAGCCTCGACTGCACACGACCGCGGACGAATATTTCCTGACCAACGATTTATGGCATTTGCTTATCGAGCGGCTTTCCCTCGAGTATGAGAAATGGCAAAGGGACACGCCCGAAGGTCATACTGCAGTCCTTGAATTCTCGCGTGGCGCCGAGCACGGCGGGTATGAAGCGGCATACGAACACCTGAGCCGCAGGATTTTGAGCCTGGCTGCCTGCTTGTATGTCGATGTCACCTACGAAGAATCGCTGCGCAAAAACCGCGCTCGCTTCAATCCTGAACGACCGGGCAGCATTCTCGAGCATGGGCTTCCGGATGAAAAACTGGAGCGCCTCTATCGGCAGGATGATTGGTCGAGTTTCTCGAGCGGGGATCCGCACTATCTATCCATCCAGGACCTCCAGGTGCCCTACGTGAATTTCGAAAACGCCGATGATGTAACCTCGAACGGGGGAGAGGCTCTTTACCAGAGGTTAGAGGATAGATTGGGCGCGCTTTGGTCGCTCTGGCAGCGCAGACCGGCGGTATAATGCTGCTCATCATTCTCAAAGATCAGGAGTTGAAATGAACCGTCTGCTACGCACTCTCATCATTCTCGCCATCATCGTGCCTATCACTGCCCCGGCAGCGGCGGATGACGGAGCGATCGTTCGCGCGGTTCTGTTCTACTCCCCATCTTGCGGACATTGCCACAAGGTCATCCAGGAAGATCTCCCCCCACTCTATGAGAAGTACAACACCCATGAAGATTGGCTTTTTGCAGGAGAACTGCCCGACGAAGAAACCGGCGATCTTCCTCCCATCGTGGGGCTGATGGGCGACACCCTCCAGATCCTGTACATCAACGCCGCCACCCCGCTCGGAAGCGAATTGTTTGGAAACGCTCTTCTCCAATTCGAGGTCCCCGAGAATCGTTACGGCGTCCCGAACTTATTCATCGGGGAAACAAACCTCGTCGGTTCCGTTGAAATCCCTGAGTTGTTCCCGGGATTGATCGATGAAGCGCTCGAGCAAGGCGGGATCGCCTGGCCGGACATCCCCGGACTGGATGATGCAATCGCCGCGCTGGTTCCCTTCCCGGAGGCGGAGCCAACCGATGGTCCCGGCGACGGTACGCCGACAGCCGCCGGAAACCAGACCGAAGTTGCCCCTACGGGGGAACCTTCGCCGACGCAGGCTGTCGACTTCACCGCCGATAACCTGACGGTACGCCAGAAATTTCAACTCGATCCCGTAGGGAATTCGCTCGCTGTAATCGTCTTGATCGGGATGATCGCCACCCTCGCCATCATGACCGTTCGCTGGCGAGGCCAGGAGAAGACCAAAGCGCGGGCGAAGCTGCACTGGGT
>SOJU01000092.1 GCA_004376465.1 Anaerolineales bacterium
CGCTTAGGGTATGTCCAAGCATGTTTTCTAGGACGGATATCCTTTTTCGGCCACTGCAGGTGTTCCTGTTCTAAATCCCGAATGCACTCACTTGATTTAACGTACCAATAATGATACACTTGGCCAATGAGTGATCATCTTCGCCTCAAGGTTGTTTTCTATAAAACTGAAATGGGAAATGAGCCTGTAAGAGAGTGGCTATTATCTTTATCAGGTGAGGACAGAAAAACGATCGGTGAAGATGTCAAAACTGTTCAATTCGGATGGCCTTTGGGCATGCCAGTGGTCCGGAAACTTGATAAGGATCTTTGGGAAGTTCGATCCAGATTACATAATCGTATTGCTCGCGTCCTCTTTATAGTTGATGAAAATGTGATGGTGCTTGTACACGGGTTTGTAAAAAAGTCACAGAAGACACCCCAAAAAGATTTAGAACTAGCAAAGAGTAGAGTAGCCCAATTGCGAGGATAAAATGATGGACAAAACATATCTTGGTGGTGATTTTGATGATTTCCTGGCTGAAGAAGGGATTTTGGCAGAGGCGGAAGCAGTTGCCATTAAACGGGTTATTGCATATCAAGTAGTGCAATTAATGGAAGAGCAAGACTTGACGAAAACTGAAATGGCATCTCGAATGAAGACCAGTCGGGCTGCATTGGACAGGTTGCTTGATCCAGCAAATAAATCAGTAACCCTTCAAACATTGGAGAGTGCTGCTCACGCACTAGAAAAGCGTTTGCGTGTTGAATTCGTCTAACGTAGATTCAACTCGCAAGTGCAATGCCGAAGAAGGAAAGTATGATTGTTGGCGTTCCGGTCTTATACACCAAATGCACTTGCTAGATTAACTCTCCGCGTGTAGGATAATTGAAACTAATGCTCGCTGGGTTCAGAGTCGTCGAAAATCGCAAGGCCGCCCTTGGGACACCAGCCTGACGGTCCAAGCCCCCCTTTTCAGGGCTCCATCTCATAACCTGAAGGTCCTCAGTTCGAATCCATCCTCCGCTACCTAGGCACTCACTTTGATCATCACGCACCCGGATCCGGATCGTCTGAAACTCGAAGTACCCACCACGAGAACGATGGTGGGTACTTTTCTATGTTGAATTTCCCCTTCTATGAAGTGAGACGCGGTCTTTTGTTGCCAAATCTCCTTAAACCACTAATGGGCAATCTATCTACCGGGGAGAAAGAGTCATATCTTATTTTCACTTGGGCGTTTGATAAGCTCAAGTAGCGCTTAGTGATCTCCAGGGACTCGTGCCCCAGGATTCTCTGCAACGTCATCACGTCACCGCCATTCATCAAATACTTTACTGCGAACGTATGTCTGAAAAGGTGTGCATGGAGTCGATTGACGCCACTCGACTTCTTCAGTCTATGTAAAACAGATGAGAGTGATCCCCTTGTCATCGGCATTCCGTCCATCGACAAGAAGAGCTGAACGTACTCGGGAAGCATGGGGGATGGTCGATGCAGGTGTATGTACTGGAGAAATGCCTTCCCTGTACGGCTACCGAAGGGAACGATCCGCTCTTTGTTGCCCTTGCCGATGATCCGAACTTGACGAGACTCGAGGTTTAGGTCGGGTGACTTTGCACTAACAACTTCGCCTATCCTTGGACCAGAATCCAATAGGAATAGAATAACCGCATACAGCCGAGAACCAAATGGGGTAGTGGGATTGATCGACGCGATGATCTTCTCAATCTCCTCGTCCGAGAGAACCCTTACCAATCGTTTCGGCTCTCTTGGAACCACGA
>SOJU01000018.1 GCA_004376465.1 Anaerolineales bacterium
CTGGCTCGAGGAAGCGGTCGGTTTTCAGCTCCAAAGCCAGCCCGATGTCTGCAGGGAGAATCTCAGCGAGGTCTCTCAGTGTGGGAATCGGCTCGGGAGGAAGATCTGGACGGGCTGCTGCGGCGTTAAACTTCTTCAGCTCGCTCAAGCTCATTTCGCCTACAGCTCCGCGGCCGTCCGTCGTCCTATCGATGGTTCCATCGTGGATGCACATGAAAACATCATCTGCCGATAGATGCAGGTCGGTTTCGATGAGATCGGCGCCGTCTTGAAGCGCCTGCCGAAAGGCGGACATCGTATTCTCAGGGAAGGCAACCTTATTCCCGCGATGGGCCATGACATACGGTTTCTCCCTGCCGGGGAGATGCAAGTTGATTCGAGATTTCTTAGACTTAATAAATGGATTCAAAGCACATCATCCATATTAATGCCGCGGGCTGCGGCGCGGTCCATGCGCCACTCGGAGATTGTCTTGGGAACTGGCAGTACTTCTTCAGAGGGTCTGCGTTCAAGCGTCATCGCTTCGTCAGGGCAGTGAAACGCGCATAAGCCGCAGCCCACACAGCGATTTCGATCGATGACGGCGATTTCCTGATAGGTGATCGCGTCGAACTGGCAGTAATCCGAACAAGTTTCGCACTTCGTACACAGATCCTCGTCAACCGTGGCGACGAAAGGCGAACGGGCAACGACGTTCGCCACCCCCATCTCAGCCATACCGCGCAGGATCCCGCAGGAGCACGTACAGCAATTACAAATATATGAATGCCCGTCCTGTTTATTACCGATTGCATGCACGAGACCGGCGTCGGATGCCGTACGCATGACGGCATACGCTCCTTCGCGATCCAAAGCGCGAATAACAGGATTCCCATCGAAGGCGTCAGGGCGATCATTGAACACCATGCATACCTCCAGAGGGTGGTCGCAGGCTTCGCCGATGAGCGCCTTCTGCTTCCGGCATATGCAATCGAGGACACCCCATGCATTAGCTTGATCGATGAGCGAAGTTATGCTCTCGAAGGGAAGAACCTCCATATCGACAGCCACTGTCTCGTTCACCGGGATCACGCGGTGGAATTGGGGCTTAACATCCAGCGCGGTGCTAAATGACTGTTGGTAGTAGTCCTCGAAGCGCTTGGCTAGTTCCTTGTCGATGCGTCCAGCCTGGTGTTCATAAATCCCAACGACGAAGGGTTCTAAGCCGAATCCGATGCCGCCCTTAACCTTTCCGGCGGCAATGAGCCCTTTGCGGGACATCTTCTTCAATAGATCGCGAGTTGTCTTATGGTCCAGTTCGAGTCGGGAGGCGATTTCGTTCGAAGTTTCTTTTGTCAAACGGAGCTGAGCTGCAAGCTGAGCTTCCTCCGGTGTATAGAGAAATTGGAGCAGGCGTAACTCCGCACCATCCTCCGTCGGAGGGAATCCATCAGGGAGCGCGTTCAACCGTTCTGCAAGCGATTGATAAGGGCTTAATTCCATCTCTTCCTCCTCTGGGTACGAAACGTCGCAAAGCGCACTATTTATTAGCGCGTGGGGCTGCAGGGTTTAATCCTCACTCTGCGCCTGCTCAGATAAATCTGTTAGCGTAACAATGCGAAAGTCGCGGGCAATGAGCGCAGGTAAAACCTTATCTAAAGTGTCCACCGTACGATGACCGCGGCTGCCAATGTCATGTAAAACGATGATGGCTCCGGGTTGAGCCCGCCATAGTATGTAGTTGGATGCAAACCAGGATGAGGGGATATGTGAGTCAAAGGGGTGGATTGAACCTAAGGCGAGCCGATAACCGTGCTGACTAAGGATAGAGAGCATGGATTGGTTATACCAGCCGGACCCGGGCCGAAACCAGTGGATCTCGCCAAACTGGGAAAGGATATCCTGGGCGTGGAGCAATCGATCTTCAAACTCGTCCACAGAAAGGCGGATGCTCGGTTGATCGTCGGTCAGATGGTTGCCGATCTCATGGCCTTCATCCATGATACGCTGGACAAGGTCTTCGTTGCCTGGAATGTGATCGGATAGCAAAAAAAATGTCGCTCGCGCCTCATGTTCGCGTAGAATATCAAGAATTCGAGGGGTGGTCGACGCATCGGGTCCATCGTCGATCGTGAGGGCGATGATGGGCTCCTGGGTCTGAACGGAGTACAGGACATCGGGGGAGTGAGCGAAGAGTCGGTTGACAAGCCAGGAAGGTTGAAACATCAGCACACTGCCAATTATGAGAATGAAGACGACAACGGATCTCTTCAAGAGCATCAGAATCTCTTTATTGTACGACCAGTTTGACCAAGATCAAAGATTAGGGATCCGGGTTCTTGCTGGTGCTCCTCAGCCAGCATCAGAGCAGAAAGGTGGCTTACCCACAAATTGTGGGTCGTGTCACCGGTATCTTCAGTTGACAATAGGAAAAGCAGTGAGATGCTACGTCGTATCTTTGACAAGCATTCTTCGCAGCACTTTACCCACGAAGGACTTGGGCAGCTCCTCACGAAACTCGATTTCCCAGGGAACTGCATAAGGTTCTAGCCGCCTTTGGCAAAGTTCGGTGAGCTCTTCCTTCGAGAGTTCGCTGCCGGGGCGGGGGACGACGAAGGCTTTCACTCGCTGCCCACCGTCCTCTGCCTGGATACCAACAACGGCGACCTCCAAGACCTTGCTGTTCTCGTAAAGCACCTCTTCAACATCGCGAGGGTAGATGCTATAGTCACCGGCCATGATCGTGTCACGTTTTCGGCTGATGATCGTGAAGAAACCATCCGTGTCCATCGCCGCGACATCACCCGTGTACAACCATCCATCTTTAATAGCGGTTTCTGGATCAACGCCGCCTTTCTTCTCGTCCCAATAACCTTTCATCACCTGGGGACCGCGCACGAGAAGTTCACCGATCTTTCCGGGAGGCAGGTCCTCTCCCGAAACGAGATCGATGATCTTTGCATCTGTGTTTGGGATGGGGATGCCCATCGCGCCTGGTTTCTGAGGCCCAGCGAAAGGACTTGCATGGGTTACAGGTGAGGCTTCAGTCAGACCGTACCCCTCGACTAATCGACCTTTTGTGAGCTTCTCGAATTTCTCCTGGACCTCAATGGGCAGTGGTGCTGCCCCGCTGATGCAGGCTTTGATCGAGGAGACACCATAAGAGCGCGCATTGCGCGCTGTGTTGATGGCCATATAGATCGAAGGAACACCCGGGAATATGGTCGGTTGATACTCTTTTATGTGGTCGAGAACCTGTTCCAACTCAAACACGGGGAGCAGGACGATCGTCGCGCCCAGGGCAATCGGAATGTTCATGGCGCTGGTCATCCCGTAGCTGTGCGTCAATGGAAGCACAGCCAGAAAGGTCTCGCGACCGGTCTCTAGATCGGGGATCCAGTGGCGCGTTTGGAGTGCATTGGCGACGAGATTCTCGTGGGTCAAGCATACGCCTTTTGGCTCGTCGGTTGTGCCGCTCGTAAAGAGAATCGCAGCTAGATCGCCGGGCGAGACCTGCACATCAGGAGGTTCCCGGACAGCGTCCATCATCAGTTGATCCATGTCCAAACCGCTGCTTGATTCATCATGTGACTGGGACGGATCGTCAATTCCCCAACGGGCGAAAAGCTGCCGGTAAGACCGGCGTGAGAGTGCGTCCTTTATTGCCGTCACAATCACATGAATGCCTGGTGTGTCCTGGACCGCGGTTACCAACTCGGTGAATTCGCGCAGTGTGACCAGCACTTTAGCTTCTGTCTGCATGAGCTGCTGGACGATGCCCACCCCTCTAGCATCTGGATTTGGCAGAACGACAACCCCGCCGATTTTCAGTGTCGCGTAATAGGCGATGATCAACTGGGGCATATTGGGCAGGACGATCATCACGCGATCGCCCGGGCGCACGCCCAGGCCATGAAGTGAATGGGCGAATTGGTTCACCCGCCGCTCTAGTTGACGATAGGTGAGTTTTGAGCCGTAGAAGACGGTCGCTGTCCGTGAGGGAAACCAACTGGCGGAAACTTCGAGGAATTTGTGCAATGGATGGTGCGGGATGGGAATGGTATGGGGAGTGTAGGAGCCATAGCTGGGCAGCCAGGGGCGATCAGGATGCGTGGGTGATCGGTCGAAACCCTCCCGCCAAGAGGCGCGTTTGGCTTCTTCTTCAGGGGCAATGAACTGCTCGATGTGGCGATTAACCGCTTCGTGGCGTTCGAGCTGAACTTTGTGTTTCGATGCACCGATGTCGATGACCTCCGCGTTGGGGATCCCCTCAGCGACACGCTCGTAAACGTGACTGGGAAAATATCGGTCGCGCTCACCGGTGATAAGCAGCGTGGGCGTTTGGATAGATTTCATGAGATCCCAGCCCTGCCATTTTTGCATGTTGTTGAGCATCATCCGTTTCATCACATGGATCTCTGCATTCCACCGAGGTCGGAAGCGCCAAAACGGTCGGAAAGCGGCAGCTGGAACGTGTGAGAGCAATGAAGCGCCTTTCGGCAGAGGGTACTCCCCAGGGGTGGCCAGCAGGATGAGCTTTTCGAGGCGTTCAGGGTGGCGGGCGGCATAATCGATGCAAATGGCTCCACCGAAGGAATGACCGATCAAGACGAACTTCTCGGGAAATGAGAGCACCTCCGTAATTTGCTCCAGATCGGCGACAAGCTCATCCATCGTATACTGGGTCATGGGCGCATCGCTCTGCCCATGCCCGCGCAGGTCTGGTGCTACAACCCTCGCAAAGCGCATGAAATGGTTGATCTGATATTCCCAGGTCTCGGCGACTCCGGCGTAGCCGTGAACGAACAGCAGTGTCTGTTCTGCCCCTTCGGGACGGATGTCGACAACGCTAAGATTAGAATCCGCTAGACCAGCTATCGGAACATCGACCCGGTAGAGGTTAAGGTCCAGCTGGACAGCCATACGTTTTAGGCCACGAATCTTTCGCTTCATTTGTCCCTCCTTGCGGATCGAACAAACAGGATGTGGAATTGGACGATATGGATAATAGATCTTGTATTGTACACAAATCATCGGTTGTGACGAGATGATTAGAGCGGTACATCTATCTCAGATAATCATCAGCTGCGTCCAGCGAATCTCAGAACCGACCAAAGTGCATCTCGCATCCACCGCAGCATCGGGCGGCGATGATGGTTCTCAGCTATTTATATTAACCCGGATAGACGGTGGTAAGCCTCGCTGGAAAGCATGTGAATTCCCCCTCGAATCCATAAATGCTGTTCTGTAGAATCACGGTCAAGGTGTCCTGCAGGTGGTTACAGATTAGTGGAGAACTTTCGGCGAAAAGGTTGCGAATAACTTGAATTCGTCTCGTCGCTCATATATAAAAAAACCGTACCCGATACCGAATCGGATTGTCCGTTTCACCAGGATAGGGTTGGACAACTGTGAACGAGCAAGGATGTGCGTTATCCAGTACTATAGGATTAGAACCCTTTAGGCATAACTCTTGCAGCTTGAAGTATGCCTCGCTGCCTGGTAAGCCGACAAGGGATGCACAATTCCGCGTCGGCTTACCTGTTTCTTAGCAAAAGCCTAGGGAATAAGCGCTAGTGGGAAATTAGAGTTAAGGGAATATGATTTCTCATCGATTAACAACCTGGAGGGAAAAACCGTGGCAGAGAAGAATCCAGAAACCAAAATGATCGTTCTTACACGTCGCTTGAAGACCCCGGGTGTTTTAGAGACGATGAGCGAACAAGTCCCTGAGGTTATGGAAGCATTTGCCGAGATCCACGCCAAACTCAAACAACGTATTGAAAAGCTCGGCGAGGGTGATTGGCAGGTCGTATCGCACTCCCATAGCATATACAATGGGATTCTGGTTGTTTCTTTCCTAATTTCGAATTGAACCTGACGATGCTCGCAAAACTTTTACTATTGGAGATTAATCCGCAGTTAACTCCTCGAGCAGGTCTACCATTTTCTCCATCGTTGCGAAGGTCTCTCTGACGGGTCCAGGTTCGCGCAGATTAACGCCAGCCTGGGAAAGTGCATCCAGTGGGTAGAGCGAACTGCCCGTGCTTAAGAAATTCAGGTAATCCTCCACTGCGCCATCCTCACCGCTCAACACCCGTGCCGCCAGCGCGTGCGCTCCAGATATCCCCGTAGCATATTGATAAACGTAATAATCTGAATATAAATGGCCAAAGGTCGCCCAGGTGATCCCTACGCGCTCTCGGTCAACAAGGACCTCCTCACCGAATCCTTCTTGAAATAGGTCGGCCATGCGCTCATTGAGGATGTCGGCAGTTAGCCCCTCTCCGTTTTCGACTCGTTCATGCATCTCTAACTCAAAGCGGGCAAGCGTTG
>SOJU01000158.1 GCA_004376465.1 Anaerolineales bacterium
CGACGGGGCTTTGGTGGGCGGCGCGAGTTTGAAACCCGAATTCGTGGAGCTCGTCCGGCAGGCATCACTCACCGCTTGACCACACACCGGCCCAGCATAGGCAATATCGCCGGGTGTTCTGACGGTACGGGCCGGATCGGGATTGCCGATTAAGCATAATCAAATGGGAAGTTGTCCATTGTTTCCAACCTAGCCATCCTGTTTGCACCTAAATTGCACCATAAAGCCAAAAAATCAATAAAAGGTCCTGTGAAATTGTATTCACAGACAGGACGGAAACTTACTTTACCATGAAATATGGGAGTGTAATTCCCAATATTCATGGTAAAATCAAGTTATGATAAATCGACCTTTTTACGTTTCCGGCCTCACCACAGCAATAAATCGATCGCCAATCACGGCACTTCTTGGGCCGCGCCAATGCGGAAAAACAACTCTGGCGCACCTGCTCATGAAGGAACAGCAAGCAGTCTATTTTGATCTAGAATCTGTCCCTGATAAGAGGCGATTAGAAAACCCGGAATTAGTCTTGGGTGACCTTGATGGTTTGGTTATCCTTGATGAAATCCAGCTCATCCCCAGTCTCTTCCAGGTTCTTCGTGTGCTTGTTGATAGACCTGATAACAAAACCCGATATTTGATTCTCGGAAGCGCTTCGCCAGAGATAATAAAAAATGCCTCGGAGACTTTAGCGGGGCGTATTGAGTTTATTGAGCTGAGTGTTTTCGATCTGGGTGAGGTTGGCAAGAAAAACTGGGAGACTCTTTGGCTGCGCGGTGGCTTTCCAAGATCTTATCTGGCAGATTCAGAAGAAGACAGTCTTGCTTGGCGGGAAGGTTTTATAAGAACTTTTCTGGAACGCGATATTCCTCAATTAGGCATTAATATTTCTCCGGTCGCAATGCGCCGGTTCTGGACCATGTTAGCCCATTATCATGGACAAACATGGAATGCTTCCCAGATAGGGCGGTCAATGGGGTTAACTCACAAGACAATGCGTTCCTATCTGGATGTTCTCACTGGCACATACATGGTTCGACAGCTGCAACCATGGATCGCCAATCTAGGCAAGCGACAGGTGAAATCTCCGAAAGTATACTTTCGTGATAGTGGTTTGCTCCATAGTTTGTTGGAAATCGCTGATAACCACAATCTACTCGGACATCCAAAAGTTGGTGCTTCCTGGGAAGGATTCGCAATTGAACAAGTGCTTCAATATGTTCGCCCCAACCAGGCATATTTTTGGGCTACACATAATGGTGCAGAAATTGATCTGCTGTTTTTTGATCGGGGAAAAACTTATGCGGTTGAGGTCAAATTCAATGAGGCGCCCAAGATCACTGCTTCAATGCGTTCTGCCCTCACAGAATTGAATTTGGAACACCTCTGGGTGATATACCCGGGTAAAGAAGCCTACTCAGCCCATGAACAAATCTCTGTTTGGCCTTTAAATCAAATAGACAGGTTGCCCTTCGGAGTCAAATAACCTGGTCATATTTTCTATTCTGAATATAGATACAATCTCCCCACTCTGGGCCGCTAGTTCAATTGGCATAGCAATCGACTCTTAATTAATAGCGCTCGCTGCCAGGAGCGAGCGCTTTATGTACACTCGATGGGGCTATCTATAGCGAAGCTGGGACTCTTCAGGCAGTGATCGATACCTCATCCACTATGCCGACGATGACGGCTCGAATGGCCCCGGGGTCGAGGTCAAGGACCTGCCTGGCGCCATTTCCCTCATCGATCACCAATACCGTGTCGCCAGGACCAGCCTGGACGACATCGACGGCGATGTCGTAGTACCCTGTCTCGTCCCCTTTCAAATCCAGCATATCCACGAGTAGGAGCTTGCGCTTATCGAGGTGATCGATCTTGATTGTGGCGACGACTGTGCCGATGACTTTTCCTATGTACATCGACTACTCTCCCTCGTCTGCGCTGTACCAGCGAGCGGTTGGCTCGTTCCGGCGGGGACCGGTTTCCATTTCGACCTCATCGATAATGCCCGTGATCGCCAAATCTATGGGCACGAACCACTTTGGTAGCGCTTGCGAGCCCTCGCGGCTGGCGACCATGAATACGAGCTCGCCAGGACCAGCCTGCTCGGTTGCATCTGCGGCAATTTCGAAATTCCCTGTGGGTTGCTGGTTCTCATCCAAGACATGGACGACCAGGAATTTCACCCCCTCCAGATCGTCATATTTCCTCGTGGCGACAACCGTTCCGACGACGCGTCCAAATTTCATAATTTGTCTATCACCCGAGTGCGAAAGCGTGTCGCATCTCCAAGGTTGTTCCACATCTCTTCATGCAGCTGTGGGATCACGATTTCCCACACGAGCATGCTGGGGCTTTCCAGAGCACCCACGCCGATTTCAACTGCTGCTTCAACATCGGCAACGAGGCCGGAGAAAAGCACGATCCCCTTCCCTCCCAAGCCATCGGCGAGGCGAACCTCGAGCAATCGAACTTCAGCGCCCTTGATGCCCGCATCGGCGGCGCGAATCGCAGCGGCAACGGTCTTTGTCTCGATCACGCCGAGCGCATCCGTTTTCTTAGGAACCCGTCCCCCGCCAATCGAGCTAACAACCTCGCGGTGTACATGTGGCAGGTAGACGTAGTCGATGATGTGTGATCCGCCCAGATCGCGACCCTCGGCGAGAGACTCCTCCACATCGGCGACTTCACCCCCGAGTAAGACGAGATACTTGCCCGGCTGAACGGTCCCAGTCTTGAGGATGTAAATCGGGGCGCGTTTGACCATGCCATCCGCGGCATGGATGCCGGCGGCGATGCTGTCGAACTCAACCAGCGCGAGCGCCGGTTCGAGTAAATGTCCATAAGTTACTTTCTTCTTGGCCATAATAGTCTACACAATTCGGAATGAATCTTTCAACACGCATCGGCGGACGCGGCTGAAGCTGATGGGATTGGTGATTCCCTCTCCGGTGGGACTGGCGATCGTGTACGAGCAAAAACCCTCACCGCCGAAACCTACACCCGCAAAGGAGGGACCGTTCTTTACGAAGATGCTGCAATCCATCTCCCGGGCCATGCGGCTGAGGTTGTCCAGATTCTTCGAGTGCATGGTGGCCGTGTGCCGGAAACCATGTTCGTAATGTTTCGCCAGGTCGATGCCCTCATCGGCATCACGCACGCGCACGATGGGCATGATGGGCATCATCTGCTCTGAGGGTACGAGCGGGTGGTCGTGGGGTACTTCCACGATGATCAAGCGGATTTCATCCCCGACTTCGACCCCGATCTCTTTCAGCAGAACGTTGGCATTCTTGCCGATGAAAGCCTTGTTCATCATCCCATGCTTTCCTGGGGGTGGAATCTCTGTGAAGATCGATTTCATCAATGGGTCCAGCTGCTGCAAGTCGATCTCATAGGCGCCATGGGCGCACATCGCCCGCTTCAATGCATCGGCGACAGAGTGGACGACGAAAACCTCTTTCTCGTCCGTGCAGATAATATTGTTGTCGAAGGATGCGCCGCGCACGATATCTCTACCAGCCTGCTCGATGTCGGCGGTTTCATCCACGACGGCGGGAGGGTTTCCGGGTCCAGCACAGATCGCCCGTTTCCCGCTCTTCAAAGCCTCGCGCACAACACCGATCCCGCCGGTCACGGTGAGCAGGTTCACATCTTTGTGTTTCATGATCTGCTGTGCGGTTTCTATGGATGGTTCTGCAAGGGCGCAGACTAGATTTGACGGACCACCGGCTTCAACGATGGCTTCATTGATCAGCTGCACGGCGTGATTGGAGCATGCTCTCGCGCCGGGGTGTGCGTTAAATACAATAGCGTTTCCGGCTGCGACCATACTAATCGCGTTGCAAATCACGCTTGATGTCGGGTTGGTGCTGGGAATGATGGCGCCGATCAAGCCATAGGGAGCATATTCGACGAGCGTAAGTCCCCCGTCACCGCTCCAGGCTGTTGGGTCGAGGATCTCGGTGCCAGGGGCTTTGTTCGCATTCACCAGGTTTTTGTCGATCTTGTCCTCATAGCGCCCCATGCCCGTTTCTTGCCATGCTTCGTGGGCGAGGAGCTGAGCGTTTTCGCGCATCACGCGGCGGATGTGTTGAATCATCTGCTCGCGGATGGAGAGGGGCAGCTCGTTTAGCTGCTTATACGCCAATCGTGCGGCGGCGACAGCGCTATCAACATCCGCGAAGAGGTTGTCGCCATGGCGCAGGACGGGCGCCGGTGGGGGCGGCTGCACGGGATCTTTTGGCTCCGGCAGCGGTCCATGCCGCACGCGTTCCCCTTGCTGAAGTTCATCCATAACCTGTTGGACGATGGCGTCAATTCGTGTGTCGTCCAACATCATCCTGCCTCGGATTTGTCATACTTCACGTGACCATCGACTTCGAGAACATCGACGATGGCCATGATTACGCCGTCGCAAGGTCGATCGCGGGTGAATTTCGTTTGCCGGGCGGCGCTGCCTGTGGCGTATAGCACGACTTCACCTAGTCCTGCGCCAACAGCATCCGCAGCCACACGATAGCCGCCAGTCTCCTTGCCCTCGATGTCGAGCTGCTTGAGCACAAGAAACTTGAGACTCTCGAGGCTTTCCTCTTTCCGAGTGGCGACAAGTGTGCCAACAACTTTACCTAGTAGCATAGGGCACTCCATTTCGATGACCGCTGGGTTCGGGCAAAACGATGCTGCTGACGGGGAAGCAAGCCGTATTGTAGGTGCGGTCCTGTCCTGCTCCGCTTCCTCGAGGAACACGTTCTCGATTCCCCGTCAAGATATTTCGAATCGCCCTCAGTACACGATCACCAATGTCGTCGGTCAGTGCAGCTTGCGTTTATCCCTCAGCTGGTCCCCGACCGAGCGGCAGTGTGACGTCTACGTTTGCATGCGGGCGCGGGATTACGTGGATGGCGGCAACTTCGCCGACCTTCTCCGCTCCGCGTGCGCCGGCTTCGACAGCAGCCTTAACCGCTGCGACGTCGCCGCGTACTACGGCGGTGACAAAACCTCCGCCGGTCTTCTCGTACGAGACCAACTCGACTTTAGCAGCCTTAACCATCGCGTCGGCTGCTTCGACCATCGCCGGATAGCTTTTGCATTCGACCATGCCGAGTGCTTCCGTCATTCCATATTCTTCTGCCATGTGATCCTCCTGAGGAGCAAGAATTACTTTCTTAGATAGATATTCCCGGCTCAATTTTTAGGCAATCTCGTTTCACCTGACGTGAATAAAATTGTTTCACGTCTTCTTTGGATAGCCTTCGAACTCACTCTTTGCGTTTTGAGGCCACGACACGACCGCTTACGCCTTCGATCGAGGCCACCGCCGCGCTGTATCCGGCCATGATGTCACGCTCTTCGCCGCCGAGGTATACCCGACCAAAGCTTCCGAAGGCACGCACATCAAGGATGTTAATGTTGGCCGCTTTCTCCGCTTCATTAGCGGCGAGGGCTGCATAGCCGGCGGGCTCCACTTCCAAGACATACAAGGTCTGCCCGGCTAACAGCATATGCCCGTAACGCATGCGGTTGATCAACTGGACCTGGTGGGCGTCTATATTGCGGATGATCTGACTGGAAACGACGCGCGGTTTAATGCGGTCCGATTCTTCCAGACCAAGTGCTTCGAGAATTGCTGCGCCAGCTGCGCGCACCTCCGCCTGGTCGCTGTGATGGACCTCCAGCAGTCCGAATAAGCGCTCCACAATCTGCATGCCCGGACGCACTCGGGTTGCTTTAAGGGCAATGTCAGTTATGCGATTGATTTCAATGCCAGGGGATATTTCCACCCATAGAGATGTATCGTTAGGGAGGGGGAGAAATCCCTTGACAACCGTGCCCAAGTAGCCGGCATGCTGCAGCTGCAGGTTATCGAGAAAAACGTAGGTGCGTAGATCAACGGTCATAGGATGATCCTCCTTGCTAGTTTCCGTTCTTTGATCCCTGGGTAATCTTGATACTTGCGCTAGCGCCGATGCGAGAAGCGCCAGCGGCGATCATTTTCTGGGCATCTTCGAATGTGTGAATGCCGCCTGCCGCCTTTACGCCGATTGAAGGTCCAACGACCCGGCGCATGAGGGCGACGTCTTCGGGCGTCGCGCCGCCGGGACCGAATCCGGTTGATGTTTTTACGAAGTCTGCACCTGCAACTTTTGAAAGCTGTGAGGCGATGACTTTCTCTTCATCCGTCAGTAAAGCAGCCTCGATGATGACTTTTAGAATCGCATTTCCTGCGTGGCACACTCGGGCGATGGAGGCGATGTCGCGCTCAACAAGTTCGTAATCGCGGG
This sequence comes from Anaerolineales bacterium, assembly GCA_004376465.1. Lineage (GTDB taxonomy): Bacteria > Chloroflexota > Anaerolineae > Anaerolineales > E44-bin32 > E44-bin32. Next base: position 6,285 of record SOJU01000158.1, read on the forward strand.
ATTTCAGTGCGCCAACGTTGATGACCATATCGACCTCGGTCGCCCCGTCGCGGATGGCTTGTTGAGTCTCGAAGACTTTAACCTCCGTCGGTGTAGCGCCGAGCGGAAAGCCCACAACTGTGCACACAGGCACCCCGCTTCCCTCGAGAAGCTCGGCGCATAGTTTTACATTCGTCGGATTAACGCAGACTGAAGCAAATTGATATTTTCGCGCTTCGTAGCAGAGCTGGGCGATCTGGTCGTGCGTCGCCTCCGCTTTTAGCAATGTGTGATCGATGAGGTGAGCGACGCTCGTGTCTTTCGGCGCGATGCCAAGCGTGCTGGCGATGCGGTCAGCGCCTGCGGTGACGACGGGATGGACGTGGTCCATATAGGTGTCGGAGCTGATGTCTGGAGCGCGTGATCCACCGTTTTTAGCGGAAGGCGCCACCTGGTCGTCCTGGATCAGGATCAGGACCTGGTGTGTGATTTGCTCGATGATGCGTTCGATGGTCGCGTCATCCAGCTCTCTCGTCTTTTTTACCTGTAAATTCATTTTCATTACCAATCTAGCTCCTAGAATTAAGGTTGACTACTTTGTGAAGCGTCGTTCGACCTGCATAATCTTGTCTACGCGGCGGGCGTGTCTTCCACCGCCAAATGCCGTCTCCAACCACGTCTTCACAATCTGCTTCGATAAATTAGCGCCCAGGAGTCCCGCGCCGAGCGTTAAGACATTCGCGTTGTTGTGTTCCCGGCTATTTGCGGCCGTTGCCTGGTCATAGCACATTGACGCCCGAATGCCGGGCACTTTATTTGCCGTCATGCATGAGCCAATACCCGCTCCGTCGATGATGATTCCGCGCCAGGCGCGGCCGTCGGCGACAAGTTGGGCCACGGCGAAGGCGAAATCCGGGTAGTCGACTGATTCGGCGCTGTTGGTTCCGCAGTCGATGACTCCGTAGCCGAGCTCTGCCAGATATTGATTTAAACCCTCTTTCAGCGCATATCCGCCGTGATCCGCCCCGATAGCGACCTTTTTTTCACCGCCTCCTCCTGGAGCAGATGTGGGGATCGCAACCTTCGAAGGAGATGCGGCTAGTTGTCCTTTGAGCATGGTTATCCGACGTTCCATAGCGGCCTGCCGTGCGAGGGGCGTAACGATTGACTCCGCGGGAATCCTGAATTCGCTGCCGTGCGGCAAGTCCTTGATGTCCAGCTCCGTCACAAGTTGCTCTGTCGATCGCTGCCGGGGCTGGAAGTGCCGGCCGATTTTTTCGATTCGTCCCTCGCTCACACCTGTAGCGGGGACGATGGAGAGTGATTGTGAGGCAGTAGAATCACCTTCACGGATCGTGATGTGGCGATCCATCGCTACTTGTCGAGCTAGGGGTGTGACTAATGCGCCTTGAGGGACAGTGAGGGATCCGCCAAAAGGAAGATCTTTGAAGTCCTGTTCGGTGACCAACTGGTCTGCCGTTCGTTGAGGCGGGCTGAAATGTCTCCCTGTCGTCTCAATCTTCTCTGTGCTGACCATCGAGTCTGGAACGATCGATAGCGCTTGTGAGTCGGGTTCACTATCTCTAAGGATGGAGATATGGCGATCCATTGCCACTTGGCGCGCCAGAGGGGTGACTATTGAGTCTTTTGACACCCTGATTTCTCCCCCGTAAGGGAGATCATTCACATCTAGTTCTGTGACCAAGCCGCGTTGTGTGCTCTTTGGAAGCGTGGGGACAGGGTTTGGTTTTCCCAACGTCCTGTATACAACTCGACTCACGAGATTTCGGATTTTCTTCTCGTCGCTCACGAATGCTTTCTCCTAAACACTGATCGCCAGGTGTGCGGGGCAGGGTGCCACCGAACACTTCGACCTCAGATCAGGAACTCCTCTTCACGCTTGATGCCCATGGCCTCGCGCAGCTTTCCTTGGCCTTGAAAGCGCAGGATCTCAACTTCAAAGCGTGACCGGTCTCCCCGGAACAGCGCGTGGAAGTATTCAATGGGCGTGCCATCGTCTAAATAGCTGATGCTCTCGATACGGATCAGGGGTGATCCAAGCTCGATTTCTAAAAGGTTTGATTGATGCTCGTTGGCTCCGACAGCATCGATCAACCGCCGACCACGCACGATCCTCAGGTCATACTCCTTTTCCAGGTATGCGTAGAGTGACTCCTCGGTGAGGTCAGCGGAAACTAACTTACGGCAAGGTTCATAGGGCAAAAATGAAGCTACGAGAACCACCGGCTCATCCTCGACGTATCGCAAGCGGTCTATCTTGATTACCGGCGAAAGATCTTCCAATTGAAGGTTGGCGGCGACTTTTTGAGAGGCGGGCAAGATCGATTGTTCGAGGATTTTGTCCGCCATTTTTAATCCCCGCTCGGTCATATCTTGATGGAAGCCAACAAGTGAATGCACAAGGCTCGTGCTGCTGATCTTGGGCTCGGCGACGAAAGTGCCCTTGCCTTTCTCGCGCAGGACTAACCCCTCGTACGTCATTTCTTTTAGTGCTTGCCGAACGACTGTCCGGCTAACTCCGAAGTGCTGGCAGAGTTCCGGTTCGCTCGGGAGCTGATCGCCGGGCTGCCAGTGTCCGCTCTCGATTTGCTCGATCAGGGAATTTTTAAGCTGGAGATAATAGGGAAGAGGGGAATCTCGATCGATGGATATTCCCTTCTTGACCGGTTTTGAACTTCTCGGTGTCATCGGTGGTCCGTCCCTATCCTGTAATTACCTGTAATACCATTATTAACTACTTGTAATCTTGTCATTACAAGTTGAGCAATTCTATAGGATTTGCATCTTAATGTCAAGTAGTTGGTTTGGATGAGTAATTATGTAAAGTTTAGGAGAGCTATCTGGAGGGGGAAGGGAGTGTGGTCCCTCAGACTGGAAAAGAAAAGTAAATCATAAAGGGAGGTCGCTCGCGACCTCCCTGACTTTGCGATGTAGTGATGTTTAGAAAATGCCCAATAAGCTATCGAGGCTCCAGACGGCGCCAGCGTCTAACAGAATTATGATTACCTGAGCCGCGATCATCATCAAGTTCTGACCCTGTTCGCACTGATATGCCGGATTGACGGATCTATCCTTAGGTTTGACGCCTGCAAGCGCAAGGTAGTTAAGGTTCATAAAGATCCCGACGAGTGCTGAAATTGGTGTAAGAAATCCGAGTGTCAGCCCGATCCCCGTTGCCGTCTCGCCAGCAATGACGAGGTAGGGGAACCAGCTGCGGTTTTTGCTGACCATGGATTTGATCAGAGAAGCGAAGGCCGGCACGGGGTGGTTATCCGCCAGGGAAATCGTCCAGTCGACCATGCCTCCGTCGATGAATTTGCGTAGCGGTTTGTGCAGCACGCTCTTGATCCACCACAAACCGACGGCAATGCGTAAGATCGCCAACCAATGGCTAGCGCTGAGAAACCCGAAAATATCTTGCATGACTCCTCCGTTCTTTATACTTGGTAAATATTACTCGGTCCCTATTCGCTCACCAAACCATGTGGGATGATGTTTATATGTGGCAGGGAGCAGGATGTGAACAACTTCCTAATCCTATAGATGGGGCTGCCTAGCCGTTTTCTTACGTCGCAACTTTAAACTAAATTGCCGTATGTATTTTGGGGAACCAGCGCCAATATCAGCGCGGATGCAATTACCGGTCGATCAGAAACTCGAGTATACTTTTTGCTGTTATCACGATTCAGAATACAAACCAGCAAAAGACAGATTGCCTCGAGCTTATGAGGATTTATTAGTGGAACGCACCAACGAGCAGTGGATTTCTCATTTGCGTTCATCAGGGAGTGCACAAGATGAAGCCCTGGAGGATTTGCGCGTCAAGATCCGGAAAGGATTGCCGTATTCACTCTCAAAATGGCTGACCCCATCCGATCCGAATTTCGACGCGCTGGCCGACGAAGTTGTTCAGGAGACCCTGCTGCGAGTATTGGATCATCTCGAGTCTTTCGAGGGCCGCAGCAAATTCACGACCTGGGCACATAAGATCGCGGTTCGGATCGCGCTCACGGAGTTAAGACGCAAACGCTGGGAAGATGTCTCTCTCGATGAATTGGTACTAGGTGATGATGGAGTATCGGGGTTTGACCGAATCGCGGCGATGACTCCCAATCCAGATCTCTCCGCCGAGCAAGGTGACATCATGGGGCGAATCCAACAAGTTATCCAGGATGATCTGTCTGAGAAGCAGAGAACAGCGCTGCTTGCAATCGGTGTCCACGGTATGCCGATTGAAGAAGTGGCGCGCAGGATGGATATGAAGCGCAACGCACTATACAAACTCCTGCACGATGCCCGTTTGCGGTTAAAGAGGAGTATGGCAGCCGAGGGATTGAGCCCTGAGGAGATTCTTGCAGCGTTTGAGCAGGGGTAAGAAATCACCTCGCTGCATTGTCAAAGGAAAAGATAGAATTTTGATGAAGGACACCGGAAGTATGCTCAAGAAATTACTCGGGATGGTCGAGAAGACCCATGAGCAGGAAATGGACTGCGAAGAGGTCTTCGAAGTGCTGGATATCTACGCTGAGGCGATAGTCCGCGGCGAAGATACGACCAAGATGCTCCCAAAGGTAAAACACCATATTGAGATGTGCCGTGATTGCTTCGAGGAGTACGAAGCACTTGTGCGCATCCTTGAAAGCCCTGATCTATAATCAACGGAATTTCTGAGACACGATCAATCATGCCTGGTGCATAAGCACCGGGCTTTTTCTTTATCATCGATCGCACTTAACAAACAGGGTAGCCCGATTTCGGCTACACGTTTATCAATCCCACCCCCCTACAAATCCAGTCACTGAGCAATTCGAAACTGCAACCCGAAAAGTAAGACCGATCGTAAGCAAGGCGTCTACGAGGATGAACCTTGGTGGCAGTTTCAGCGCCTATAAGCCTGGGAGGCATAGATGTCTAGTCTAACTTTCATTCTTACCGCAAGCATTACCGCTGCGGGTTTTATCTGGGTGCTCAGAAGTGGCTCACCCGGGCTCGTGCGGGATCCAATTCGAATAACTGTCCGCATTGACGATGAGCCGCCTGTTCGACGGATCCCAGTTGAAATCCGCTCGAATGCCCACTGGCGCTAATCGCGAGCGTTGCTCTTCGCCAGAGTGTTGATACTGGGAAGGAGTCATATGGTCATTACAGTTCGTTCACATTTTTCTAATTATGATCGGAAGGGTTTAGTTGTGAAAAGGAGTCTCAAATGCAAAAGTTAATCGGAAAAATGGCGCGCACGTACCCGTTATTCATCGTGATGGGGTTCATGATCGTGGTTACCGCCTTTGTCGTAGGATATCTGAACTCACAGGCGGCGGCAGCGTATTTCGCTGAATCCAAGGTAGTACGTGAGACGACTTTGATGGTTCAGCGAGCGACGATCGAAAGTGTCGGGCTGTGGCTGCCGTACTTCAAGTTTCTGGGCATCGGCTTAATTCTGCGCGGTATCGTAATGGCTCTGCGAGTCATCATCGATGCACTTAAAGGTGCCGGCAACCAGGTGCTTGCAAATCTGCCCGAAGGTAAGCGCCCTGCTTTACCCGCGACGCCATGGTATGGACTGTGGATGCCGGTAGTAATGATGCTCGGATTGACGATGTTTGTCGTCGCCTTGATCGTCAGCATAGATCTAGCCGGGATTGCTCAAGCGCTCTTCGCTCACCCGCTGCCGGAGATCGACGCAGCAGGGACGGGTTCTGTGTTGCTCGTACAGGTTCAGGCCATCCATTCAACACTGGCGTGGCTGATACCGCTGAAGTTCTTCGCAATTGCGACAGAGTTCCTCGCGATCGCCATGGGCTTAAGCACGATTATCTACATATTAAGCAACCAGACCGAGATGATAGACAAAGGCATCCAACTCGGGCGATCAATGATGCAGGGTAACGCCAAAGTTGAGAATAAGCACGAGCGGGTACCGGCGTAGATAACGGTTTGAGTGTTTACGAAATAAAGGAGTTAAACGATGGCTACCATTAATGAACCAAAAGATGCCTGGCAGTTGCGAGTGTATCCATTCTTCACCCTGCTAGGGTGGGTGTTAATCACGATTTCGATCATCATCGGCCTGTTCGTGCTGTCTTCCAGCGCAGCCAGCTACTGGGGTGAGAATGCAAAGGCAGTTCGCGATGTAGCCGAGGCAGGCTCTGCGCTATTGGGGCAGCTAAGTTTCCTCACCGTCACGCCCCGCTGGCTGGAACCGCTGGCCTTTCTGGGTGTGGCTGCTTTCATGGTCGGAATTGCGCTTGAATTTTCGTCCATCCCAAAGTTGCTCGGCAATCGTGGACACGTCATGGGCCTGTGTTTCCCCTTGATCGTGAAGCAGAGCGGCGAGTAGGCAGTAGTACATAAAGGAGAAATTAAAATGGCAAAGGTAAAACTTCCTGAAGAAAAAGCACGCTTTCCGTTCAATATGATCGAGAGCATGATGCCGATGTACCCGATGATCGCCATAATGGGCTGGATGTTCGTAGGGATCGCATTCCTGGTCGGGTTGTTCGCCCTGGCGCCTGCGCAGTCCGCGTTTTTCTCGGACGCGAAAGCCGTGCGCGAGGCGGCGGAAGCGGGTTCACTCTTTGTGAATGCAAACGTCACATCTCATGTCATCGAAGCATGGGTTCCGCAGTTTAAGTTCTTGGGGCTCGGCCTGGGTTTGATGGCAATTACGATGGCTCTTGGGGTCATCGCTAAGAAACTTCGCCACATGGGAATGACGATCACAGCGCATATGTCATCCAGTTTCCGAAAACCCATGCCGCCCGTTCCTGGGCAAGTGCGCTGGTTTCAGCTCAGCACCGTGATGGGTGTGATGATCCTAATAGGCACCCTGATCGTCGGCATTGTTCTAGCTACAGGTGTTGTTCCTTCCTACTGGAACCACTCGATTGCCAATGTATTGAATCAGGCTAAACCGGGGTCTGCGCTGTTGGCGCAGCTCGGCGTGGTTAAGTCGTTCCACTTCTGGCTGAACCCGCTGCGATTGGTGGGCATGTCCTTCCTATTCACCGCCATCACGATCGCTCTAACCGTGATCATCGGTACGCTGCGACAGCAGGCGAAACTGCTGGTTGGTTTCTTCTATCAAGCCAGCAGCTAGGCGAGAGGGAAGAAGGTAAGAGTTCCGCCAATCACATCGTCAAAGGTGCAAGAGCGGCGAAGTATTCTCCCTCTTCTTCTCCTCCTATCAAAGCCCCGGGCAAGCCCCGGGGCTTTGGGTTAACTGGACATAGAGGCACAGATTATGAGGGGAGAAGGGAATGTGTGCAGGAATGAGTATTTCGAGGCGATCGAACGGACTTGCGGCATAAGACCGGCGGGCTCCTACTGCCGGGCACATCCACGTGAGCGGGGATATTGGGAAATCGCAAGTTATAACCATCTACTGCAACGCAACGGCGATCAAACTCGAATAGCGTAAGCTATTCCTGGGGAAGTGTGTGAAATTCCTGTTCGCCAAAGTGGCGATCGAATGCAAACGCAGTGTCGAGTCCGAGTCTTCGCATCGTCTCAAAGCTGGCGCAATCAACCAAGCTCAAACCCCTGCGACCTGAGATAACCAAAGCTGCAACACTTGTAGCGTGTGAATCGGCATCCATCCAATCGATAACCAGCATTGGAAGGATATCTTCGTAGAGCTTGCGAACTGCATCCATTCCCAGTCTTCGCTGAACGAGTGCAAAGGTCTCTACGAGTATGTAGTTTGTGCAAACCAAACGGTCGCTGCCAAGTATGAGGCGCTCCCATTCCTGCGAGGCGGAACCATGATGGTCGTCGTCGGCGTCGAGGATAGCCAGAAGAGCTGATGTATCAATGAATATCGTCGTCATCTGCGTATGCACCCTCGAGGTAGCGATCGTGATCGGCTGCGAGATCGCCAAGTCCTGAATGGAACTGCCCGACAGCAGCAATAGCCCGACGCTTTCGTTCATCGCGGCTGATAACCGGCGACGAATCGAGAAAAGAGTCAACTGCCTGGCGGATGAGTTCTGCCATTGAGGTATTGCGCGAAGAAGACAGGTTCTTCAATTCGAAAAACTGCGCTTCCGTGAGTTGAATTTGAGTTCGCTTCATGATGTCTCTTATCACTACATTTAATCATTAGTTACATTATGATATCACTTTGTTGTCGTATTTGCAAGAAGACTCCCCCTGCTTCATACACGTCCATACAACTCCGATGAGAAACCCTCCAAATAAAGATTCTAGTTGTGAGGGGGTGCAGACGCCGGGCGGCCTATGTAGGAAAAGGGAGGCTATTGCTACCTACCGACCCGAGAACTCCCCGACCTCACCCCCTGCCCCCCAGTTTAGCTGCAAGCATTGCGCAGGCACATATCGAGATCCACTCGCTCTTAGATGAAATCGCCATAGAAACAACCCCCAGCTAATTGTTCAAGCACAAACCCCGTCTCTTTTGCATGGCCGATAAAAATCGACATGCAGGAAGGGGTTTTTGTTATAAATAGCGACAACCGATAACGCTCATCCCGACATGTGCGTTCAAATTCTCAAAAGAAGGAGGTCTGGATATGGAATCGAGTTGTTGCCCCACCAGCTCAGATTGGTTCGATATTCTCTTCAACCCAGGAGTTGTACCTCCGGGTTGTTTCCAGTGTGTACGGTCCTGGACTTCCCTCCCCGATAACATGGTTGTCAATTTTCACGATGGGGACCACGCCTCTGCTGCTGCTGGATAGGAATGCCTCCTGCAAGGACGAGAGATCTTCGATCGTGACAGGGTGAAGATGCAAAGGCAGCAGGTCCTGCGTGACATCCAGGATGATTTTCCGGGTGATTCCGAAGAGCACATTATCGCCCGCTGTCCACAGTTTTTCGTTCTTTACAGCGTAGAAGTTGCTGCTAAAGCCTTCGAGAAGCTCGCCTCTCGAATTGCAGACGATCCCCTCGTAGATATGTTCTGCAAACGCTTTGCTCGCTTCCGCTCTTAATCCCATCCAGGCGTTTGATTTGGCGCGTGGGTTTGGGCGGGTGATGCAATGCGTAGCGACTTCAGCTCCATTTGTTAATATTTCGGTTGGGACTTCTTTTAGCGATTCGGCTGCGAGAAGGATTTGTTTCCAGTTATCACGGGAGATGGTTATGCGGAAGCGCGCATTTTCATAGCCGCCGGCTGCCAGGGTATCTCGCAGCGCTCCGCGCAGACGCGTACGATCCAACTGTAATGGGATAGATTCCAACGCTGCGGATTCTTCGAGTCGATCTAAGTGCGCATCCAGCATCACGGTATTTGTTGCGTAATATGTTCGTGAGGCGGTGTAAATTCCATCAGGCTCCAGCCGATTAAGGTCATCGAGCGAGTGGACTCTATAGGGCGCATCGATCAGGCGTTGATCTTCAAGTAAAAGCTTGGTTGGTATGATCATCGGCGGGCAATGGTTCCTCGGATGTGGCTCCTTGTATTTATGGAAACTGAAATTTCCGACCGGATCAAGGGCCCCCTCTATCCCCTCACGGTAATGAGAACAAACCCCATTGTATCTGCAAATTGCCGCAATCAAAGAGGGGTTCCCTTCTTTGACTCGTGGGTTAACAGCTTATGTCGTTTTATGCCCGGCATGATATGCCGCAGTGTTTACGAGTGTGATTCTGGCTGCTGAGAGCGTCTAAAGTAGTGAGAAGAAGAGTCCTATCCATCTGGCGTGGATTCCCGGCTCTTAATGCATGGTTCGGCCTTAGATAAGTTGTCGTGATCAGCTCGAGGGTTAGTGATAAGATACATTATCCCGGTCTTCAGCTCGGCAGTGCGCAGCTTATAACACGAGGCATATCAACCTATTTCACCGACGGGTCATCGCCGCGCGTTCCACGTGATAATCGTCGATCGGTTTGCGGGCGATTAATGCCTGTAAAGTGCTGAGAGCGGGAACTTCGACACAATAACGGAAAGGGTGAAAGAAGCATGCGGGAACCAGGTCTTATCCTGGCGTTCTATACCGAAGATGAAGCGGCATCCCTGGCTTACCGGGCTCTAAAGAAGCGCGGAGTCCGTCGCGTGGCGCTGCTTAAAAAATCCGCTGAAGGCAGTGTATCCATCAATAAAGCGACGGGCTTCTATGGATGGATGGGTGGAATCCTAGGTGGATTGCTCATTGGCTTGCCGACTTTTCTACTCGCCTGGCGCTCAGGGGGGCTTCAAATTGGTGTCGGTCAGCTCTGGGGCAGCGCGATCCCTGCATTGCTGGGGTATGCGATCGGCGTAGTCCTGGGGCTCTTTTTCGTACGCATGTTGGATTTGGGGATTAAGCGCGACCTGACCGCTCGTTACGCGCGCTGGATCCTGGAGGATGAATATCTCGTTCTGCTGCAGCAGGATATCGAATCGCTCCGGTGGGCGATTCCAGTTCTGCGTGAATATGGAGAAGTGCAACCAACCATCTTCGCTCTCCATCCTGAACGGAAGTACCCGTCTGCAGACGATCGGTTTGAGCTGGTCCCGCTTCCTGCGCCGCAGATTCAACACCACGCAGTCCGGCTGGCACAAGAACATGGCGTCGCCCTGGGTGGCCGGAGCGATGTCTCGTGTCTGCGCCGTATGAAAGAAGCCCGACAGGTTATACGATCGGTTCGCCGAGATCTAGCTGAAGCAGAGAGACTCGAACAGCCCATCTCCCCCTCCGCTGAATGGATACTGGACAATGAATATCTGATCCAGAGCCACATTCGCGATGTTCAGATTAATCTACCGAAGAAGTTCTTTTTCGAGCTCCCCGTATTGGTGAGCGAAGAAAATAAAGGCCGCCCGCGCGTGTACAGCCTGGCGAAAGAGCTTGTAATGCACACCGATGCGCGCCTGGATCGCCAGAATATCGACGAGTTTCTTTCTGCGTATCAATCGGTTTCAAACCTCACAATCGGTGAATTATGGGCGGTTCCGATGATGCTCCGCATCACGTTGGTCGAGTCGATTGAGCAGATGGCCAAACGGATGATGGCAGAGTTGCGAGAGCGAGAGCAGGCCGATTTCTGGGCGAATCGATTACTTGCGACGGCCAGGCGGGATCCAGATCAGATATTTGCTGTGTTAGCGGAGCTCACCGAGGATCAACCGAATCCAAGCGCTTATTTCGGCTCACAGATCACGGGGCATCTCTATGATGAAGATGCCGCCTTGGTCCCAATGCAGAGTTGGTTGGAACGAACACTACGGGGCCCAGTTGGCGAGATCAACCTGCGCGAGCAGGGGCGTCAGGCTGCAGAACAGGTGTCGATCGGCAATGCGATTACGAGTCTGCGGCAATTATCCTTACTCGATTGGCGTGAAGTCTTCGAACGCCATAGCGTGGTGGATAAGATATTAAAAAGCGATCCGGCACGCGTGTATCTCGATATGGATTTTGATACGCGCAATAGGTACCGGCAGGCGGTGGAAGAAATCGCTCGAAGGGGCGAGGCGTCGGAGGAGACCGTTGCGCACGCGGCGGTTGACCTCGCGGCGGCACATACTTCTCGGCCGCGAGGGCGTTCGCGCGAAAGCCATATAGGCCTATATCTCATCGGCGCCAAGCGAGGTGAATTCGTAAAGAGCGTGGAATGCAGCGAGCCACTTCGTTTCCGACTCCTGCAGTGGGTTCGCCGCCATCCCACGGGGATCTACCTCACCTCGATCGGGTTGGTCAGCGGTTTTTTTACAGCACTCAGTCTCATGATCGGCGCTCGGTGGATGTCGCTCTCTCTCCAGCTTTCTCTGGGTGTCTTGCTATTGGGTCCTTCGAGCCAGCTCGCAGTTCAGATCGTTAATTACCTCCTCACACGCCTCTTACCGCCGAATACGCTTCCGAAGATGGACTTCCGGCGCAGCGGCATCCCTGAGGCATTCAGAACGTTGGTTGTCATCCCAGTCCTACTGCTTGATGATGAGACTCTTCAGGAGGACTTGGAGAAGCTCGAAATCCGCTACCTGGCGAATCCGGAAGCAAATCTCATTTTCAGCCTTTTCACCGATTACAGCGATGCGCTTGAGCATCATCAAGTGGGCGATAAAGCTTTGCTCCAGAAGGCGGTTGATGGCATAAAGAATCTCAATCGACAATACAGCTCGGACCGCTTCTACCTTTTTCATCGCCAACGCACATGGACGGAATCTGAGCAAAAACACATTGGTTGGGAGCGGAAACGCGGCAAGCTTGAGGAATTGAATCGTCTGATCGCTGGCGGTGTAGACACCGGTGAAGTTGAAATCGTGCAAGTGGGTGACCCGCATAGAATTGCGAATGTGCGCTTCGTGATCACCTTAGACAGCGACACACAGCTGCCGCGCGACGCCGCACGCAGGATGGTTGAGACACTGGCACATCCACTCAACACCGTGGTTCTAACCCCGCAGGGCGAGGTCACGGATGGGACCTACACAATCATTCAACCCAGAGTGAGCACATCGCTGCCCAGCGCGACCCAGACGCCCTTCAGCCGTCTCTTCACCGACCCCGTTGGTATCGACCCGTACACCAGGGCAGTGTCGGATGCCTATATGGATCTGTCTGGCGAGGCCTCCTACCACGGGAAGGGAATCTACGATCCGCGCGTCTTCGACAAGCTGCTGCGCGGCCGTTTTCCTGAGCAATGGCTCCTCAGTCACGATCTGATCGAGGGCGCTCATGTTGGTGTGGGGTTAGCAAGTGATATCGAATTATTTGATGAATTCCCACCAGATTACTTGACCTTCACGCGCCGGCAGCACCGCTGGATTCGAGGTGATTGGCAAATTGCTGATTGGATACTACCGCGCGTGCCCTCGGCCAGTGGAGGCCGGGTTCCCAACCCGCTTTCTCCTCTGAACCGATGGAAGATCTTCGACAACTTACGGCGCAGCATGGTCCCTGTGTTCAGCGTTGCGTTGATGGCTCTATCATGGTTGATCTCACCCACGATGGGCACCGTCTCGACGATCTTGGTGGGTGTGGGGCTTTTATTCCAACCGCTGGCACAGCCGCTGACCTGGGCAACTAGTCGCTGGGGTTTACGTTCGTTCTCACCACGGCAAATAGCACACGATATCCGACATTCCGTAATGGATGCCGCACTCCTTCCCCACCAGGCTGGGCTGACGTTGGACGCGGTTATCCGCGTAATGTATCGACGATTCGTCACACATCGAGGTTTGCTGGAATGGACAACGGCGCAGATGACTCAATGGCGGTCCAGCAGCCTGCTGCCTCTATTCCTGATCCACATGGGTTCAATCAGCCTGTTCGCGTTGGTGGTGGGGTTCTCGCTCTTTAAGCTCTCACCCGACAGTCTCCTTGTAGCCAGCCCATTTCTTCTACTTTGGTTCCTTACGCCGATCATCGGCTGGGGCATGAACACCAAGCCTGTTACCCGCTCGCAGAAACAGAAATTACCTGACAGAGATTTGCGGTTCCTGAGCCGCATAGCGCGCCGTACGTGGCGCTATTTCGAGGACTTCGTGGGTGAGGAAACCTCCTGGCTGCCGCCCGATAATTACCAGGTCTCACATCAAGACCAGCTGGCGATGCGGACCAGCCCGACCAATATCGGGCTGTGGTTGTTAAGCGCAGTGAGCGCCCATGATTTCGGGTATCTCACACCCGATCAGGTGATCGATCGTCTTGGCAACACCCTTTCAACACTTGGCAAACTTGAGAGGTTTGAGGGCCATCTCCTGAATTGGTACGATTTAAAAACCCTTTCTCCGCTTGAACCCAGATACGTGTCCGCGGTTGACAGTGGAAATCTCCTGAGTTGCCTTTGGACCCTGGAGCAAGGGATCTGGGAGATATTGGATCGTCCACTCCTGCACGCCGGATTTACCGAAGGTCTTCTGGATACAGTCGAGATCCTGGAGAGCGAGCTGAAGGCGGAGCAGCCCAAAAGTAAATTTCCAGAGCTGGAGCGGATGATAGCTCTACTGCATAGCGACCCGGCGCGCTTGATGGATCGTATGCATTTGGTGCGCGAGGTGCATTCCGCCGCGCTGAAACTTGCCGATCACCTGCGTGAACATGCCGGGTTTGAGACCGGCGCAGCCTATTGGGCGCGGCAGGTCGAGAGAATGTGTCTGGCGGATCTTGATCTGATCGACCGATACCTTCGCTGGGTAGAGATCCTCGATGAGCAGCAGGAGTGGGTTGAATCGCTGGATGACGACGTCAGGAAGGAGATTTACGCCGCCTTACAAGAAGCCCCCTCTCTCAGGGTTCTCGCCTCCGGCGATTCCGACGCCGAGCGAGCGATCGTCTTGCTCACTCGAGCTTGGGAAGAAGGTCCACAGGATGTTGAAGGATGGCTCAAACGGCTGGACGAGTCAACCACGGATGGGAAGCGGTTTGCGGGGGAATTGTGTTCACAAGCAGAGGTGATCAGCGAGAAAACCCGCAAGCTATCTCGCGAGATCAACATGCGTTTTCTTTACGATCCGGAGCGCAGACTCTTCTCGATCGGCTATAACATCTCCAAGGGAAAGTTGGATAGCTCATTCTACGATCTCTTAGCGAGCGAAGCCCGCCTGGGCAGTTTCGTCGCCATCGCTCGCGGAGATGTCCCCAATGAACACTGGCTCTCTATGCACCGTCCTTATGGCACGATCAGCGGCAAGATGGCGCTCTTGAGTTGGACGGGTACGATGTTTGAGTATCTGATGCCGCTGCTCTTCCAACGAACTTTCTCCAATTCTTTACTCGACGCGGCGGCGAAGGAAGCTGTGATGGTACAGATCGATTACGGCAGGAAGCGGAAGGTGCCGTGGGGAATCTCAGAATCGGCTTATGGAGATCTGGACCTTAATAAGACGTATCAATATCGGGCTTTCGGCGTCCCCGGTTTGGGTTTGAAGCGTGGGCTGGAGGAGGATCTCGTTATTGCCCCCTATGCCACGCTGTTGGCGGTGAGTGTCTCGCCTGAAGAAGCCGTCACTAACCTGCGCAGACTTGCCGAGGACGGCCTGATGGCTGAATACGGCTACTACGAATCTATAGACTTCAGCCGCCAACGTGTACGCGAAGGTGAGCGCGGAGTGATCATCCGGGCCTATATGGCCCATCATCAGGGAATGAGTTTTCTTGCGCTTTCCAACTTGCTCCACGAAGGATCAATTCAGCGCTGGTTCCATGCCGATCCACGCGTTCGTGCGGCGGAGCCTTTGCTGTATGAGCGCATCCCTGTTTCGCCACCGGTGCATCACATCTCTACACGTGAAGGGCCTCCTTCGCGGGTATCTGTTTCTGAGATCGCACCTTCCGTTAGTAAATTCAATACACCGCACACGGCAATGCCGAAAGTGGAGCTGCTCTCCAACGGCAGATATTCCTTGATGGTAACGAATGCTGGCGGCGGGTACAGCCGATGGGGCGATTCTGACCTGACGAGATGGCGGGCGGATACGACGCGCGATTCTTGGGGTGCATATTGCTACTTTAAGGACTTGGATAGCAACAAAATTTGGTCCAACACCTATCATCCTGTGGACGAAGACTCCGAATCGTATCAAGTGCGTTTCTCTGTAGATCGGGCGGTATTCCGCCGTTCGGATAATGGGATCGAGACCGAGACGGAGATCGTGGTCTCTCCGGAAGACGATGTTGAGATCCGCCGTGTTACGCTTATCAACCGCACCGCCCGCACGCACCAAATCGAGGTCACAAGCTATATCGAACTCGCCATGGCTCCGCATGCCGCTGACCGCCAACACCCGGCATTCAGCAAATTGTTCATCCAGACCGAAGCTGTCGCAGCTCAGCGTGCGCTGGTTGCATCGCGTAGAGCGCGTGATGAAAACGATCCACCCATTTACGTCGCCCATCGCCTGACCTTCGAGCGCGATGCCGAAGCAAGTCTGCAGTATGAAACCGATCGGGAAATCTTCATCGGGCGGGGGCGTTCCAAGGTCCATCCACAGGCGATGGGGCGTACTTTGACCAACAGCGCCGGCTACGTCCTGGACCCCATTTTGAGCCTGCGCCGGCGGGTCATATTACGGCCGGGTCAGACTACCCAGTTCTCCCTGATCTTGGGAGCGGCGGAGTCGCGCGATGAAGTTCTGGCGCTCATGGAGAAATATGGGGAACCAACCGCGGTCTCGCGGGCGATGGAATTAGCTTGGGTCTATGCTCAGCTTGAATTGAGGTTGCTGCGGATCCACCCCGATGATGCGCGTCGTTTCCAGCGGCTGGCGGCGCATATGCTCTACACCAATGCTCAATTACGACCGCCGCTCGAACGCATCCAAGGCAACCAAAAGGGCCAATCTTCGCTATGGCCGTATGGCATCTCCGGTGACCTGCCCATTGCAGTTGTGAGCATCGGGGAGGTGCAGGACATTAGCCTTGTACGCCAGATGCTCCAAGCGCATACCTACCTGCGCCAACATGGCCTGGTAGTCGACCTCGTCATCTTGAATGAGGAGTCGAGTTCTTACGAGCAGCCGCTCAACGAGC
>SOJU01000254.1 GCA_004376465.1 Anaerolineales bacterium
CGGCGAGTATTGAATCACTGTCTCTTGACCGATTGCTCGGCAGGGCATACGTCGCCGAGTTTAGCGAAATCGACGTCATCGACGACAAGGCTCTCGATTCGGCTGATCTACCTGCCGAAGTGAGCCGGCTGCTCATCAAAACGCGGAATTCAGCCTTTTGGTCGGAAAGCCCGAGTTCGTTCCACAAGGATTTCATCGCCATCTCTGCCAGCGGTGCGCAATGGCTTACGGATCGCGGGGTTCAAACGGTAGGGGTGGATTACTTGTCGGTTGCGCCCTTCGGGGATAGTGTCCCCACCCATACCATTCTTCTGCAGGCAGGGGTGGTGATCATCGAGGGGCTGAACCTGGCAGGCGTTGACCCTGGATGGTACAGTCTCTATTGTCTTCCGTTGAAACTCGTCGGCAGCGACGGTGCCCCGGCGCGAGCGGTGCTCCTGCAAGAGGAGTAGGGCGCTAAGCGGCGGAAAGGGAGGGTGAGATGTTTACAGGAACGACGCTCATTTATATTCTTGGAATCTTTTGCGTGTTGATTCTGCTCTTACTCGGAATAAAGAAAGCCTCCGGTTTTCGTGCGCGATCTTCGGAACCTTCACATTTGGAGCGATTAAATCCGTTGCTTCCCGACGCGCATCTGGAAAACGATGAGGAGCAGGCATCTCCGATAAGTGAACAGATCGAGGGGATGGTGCAAATACGGCTTGCTGAATACCCTGACCTGGCCGGGCAAGTGGTTGACTTCGGCACGGCGGCGGATGGATCGCTTGAGATCTGGATCGCCGACAAGCGCTATACAAATGTGGATGACATCCCTGATTCACGTGTGCGGGATGCAATTTCGGAAGCCGTGGAGGCATTCAACCTCTAAGTGGGTTGAGGATCTGTATACGATGAACGCGCGAAGTGAAATCAACCTGGCCGGGATCTACCCTCCGATCTCAACGCCGTTTACAGATCGAGGCGAGATAGCCTTTGATCACCTGTCCGCCAATCTATCGCGCTGGAACGAGTGGCCGTTGGACGGATATGTCGTGGGAGGGTCGAACGGCGAATTCGTATCCCAGTCGTTTGAGGAGCGCGTGGCTGTGGTCAAGGCAGTCCGCGAGGAGATGTCATTTAACCATCTATTGATCGCCGGCGCGGGGATGCATTCGACCCGGGAGACCGTAGATCTCGCACAGGCGATGGCGGCTGTTGGTGCGGATGCTGTGCTGATAGTGACACCGAGTTACTATAAATCGAAGATGGATCTGCGCGCTTTGCGCGGTCACTATTACGCGGTGGCAGATGCCTCCCCAGTGCCGGTGCTTCTCTATAACGTACCCGCGAATACCGGTGTGGATATGCCCGCGAGGACGATCCTCGAGTTGGCGCAGCACGCGAATATCATCGGAATTAAAGACAGCTCAGGTGACCTGGCGAAGATGGGGTCGGTGGTTGATGCGGCTCCGCAGGGTTTCCAGGTGTTGGCAGGTTCGGGGAGTTTCTTTCTGCCTGCTCTCGCCATCGGCGCCGTTGGGCTCATCGCTGCACTGGTGAACCTCGCCGCCGGCGATCTTGCCCGAATTCATATGCTCTTCAGGGATGGGCAGCTCGGCGATGCCCGAAAGCTACAGCTAAAGTTGATCGAAACAAACAGCGCGGTCACCTCGCGTTTCGGTGTGGCGGGACTTAAAGCAGCGCTTGATCTCTTGGGTTTCTATGGTGGACCGGTTCGCTCGCCACTGCAGTCGCTCGAGGCTGATGAGCGGGAAGAACTTCAAAACATCCTTGTGCGCGCTGGTCTTCTCTCCGAAAACGACTAATTCGCGCTAACTCTCCTCCGATTGTTAGAGCTGCCCCGTTTGTTCCCACGATTTGAGCAACTTTTTATATTCAGGATCTTCATAGCGAGAGAGCTGGAACCACGGCGCGTAGGGGGGCAGATCTGCGCCGGCGATGTGTTTGCTGAGCAGCTCACCGCAGGCAGGGGAGGCCATCAGCCCGAAGCCGGAAAGTGCGCCGATAATCCAAGCGCCGTCAAGGCTGAGGGGCCCCACAAGGGGGCGATTTTCTTCCGTCTTGGTGTAATAGCCACCATCTAACCAGGGTTTGGGAGGACGATCAAAGTAAGGTTCCAATGCCGGCAACATGCGCGCCAGACCCCGTAAAGCGATCTCAGGATAATTCGAATCATATGTAATCGGAAATGTTGGCTGGACTGGATCGGTATCGTAGGTCCATAAGATCAGAACAATAGGGCTGTCCTGGGGACCTTCCGGTCTTGCATGGACACCCTCAGGGAAAGTTCCGAGCATATAGCGTGTTTCATCATCCTCCGCCAGGATCGCTCGTTCCTCCTCCCGCCATGGTAGCTGAAGCTCGTCTGACCAGATTAGCAGCGGGGCGTTCCGGGGGAAGACCCCGAGACGATCGTTGATCGAGATCTTAATATGCAGCTCTGAGAATACCGGCAGATGCTCGTTGAGAAGGACCCCAACTGGTTTTATGAAGGGGCCAGCGGCATTGACGAAATGAGGGGTGTCGATTCGGATAACACCCTGCTTCGTCCGAGCCTGAACCGCCTCAACGCGTCCCCCCTGTTGTTCGACGCGGTCAACATGTCCCTCGATTAACTGCACCCCATGTTGGCGAGCTTGCTCGAGCATATACATCCCCAGCTGTTGGGCTGAGAACCAGCCGGCACGACGAGGGTGGATGACGGCGACGGTATCCTCGCTCAAGTAAGGGAAGTTTTCGCGGATTAATGCCTGATCCGTGATCAGGTCGGCGCCATCGGGTTGATCTCGGTACCCTTCCATTTGAAGAGCTTGGTAGGCTGGCCCCGCAGTCTGACCATCATGAATCCGCAGTGCGCCTGCGCCCAGAGACTCAGCTTCGCGTGCGTGGGTTTTGAAGTCCTCAATACGCGCTAGGTCTGCTGTGGCAAAGAGGTAGCCGCGGCGGTTGAGATTGAAGCGGTTACCGCTCTCTTCGGCCAGATCTTCAAGGATATCAATGCTGCGATTCATCATCTGAACCATTGCGGGCCCTGGGCCAGGCCACCAATTGCGATAGCACTCCGTTGATTTGTCACTGGTTAGTGAGAGGGGTGGACGCTCATCAACCAGGAGCACCTGTCTAACGCCAGCATGGACGCTGAGATGGTAGGCCGTCGAGATCCCCGCGATCCCAGCCCCACAGATGACGACGTCAGCAGTTCGAGATGACATGATCTGTTATTCCACCTTCCTCAAGTTTGTGAGGTATTGAAGATGCTTGATAGGATATCAATAAATCCCATCTTTGCCGAATAGATTCCGGGGAGACATCTCTAGCGCAAGATGCAGTTGTACACTCTTTCAACGATCTACGTATTGACAGTCGATAAAATTGTATTATTATATGTACGAAAAACAGTACATAATTGTGTACATAATCTTAGTAGGTGGAAAATGATTCGAACCGCAACTGTGACTGAATTAAGGTCTGGACTTGCTTCCTATCTTCAAGATTTGGAAGAGGGTCCGATCATTGTGCTTTCTCATAGTCGTCCCGCTGCAGTTCTACTAGAGCCAGAGTTGTTCGACGCTATTATGGAGAAATGTGAGTTACTAGAAGATATTCTAGATGGACGTCGAGCTCTAAATGAGTATATGAAAGAACCAGGTGTCGCTGTTGATGCTGAGGAGGTATTTGAACGCCTGGGTAATTAATGATGTCATACACCCTAAAACTACATCGAGATGTAGAGAAGCAACTTTCGCGAATACAAAAGAACCACAGAGAGCGTTTGGTAAAAGCCATACGCTCTCTCCGTGGTAATCCAAGGCCGACACGCTGTGCAAAATTAGATAGGAATCTATACAGAATAAGGGAAGGTCAGTATCGAATCATCTATGGGGTTTTTGATTACGAGGTAGTTGTTGTAGTCTGCAAAGTAGCAAGAAGAACAGAATCTACATATCGTGATCTACAAACGCTGCTGGACAGAGGGTTGAAAGAACTCCTTGAAGACTGATATTTACACAGACCATCTTTTCACTGAAGTGCAATCCTCTTCCCGTTCGGGGAGAAAGAATTCACGACTTGTGATTGTCACCGATTAAGCGAGAGAGCAACATCGTGCCGGGCTTTCAAAGCCGTGTCCTTCCTCACTTTTACCGCGATCTCCTCTAGAGTCTCTCCCGTCAGCGGGTGAAGGAAATCCGGCCGGAGCTCTGCGAGCGTCACCGCAAGATGCGCTCTCTTCAAGATGTCTGGGTCGGGGAGGGATAGCAGCTCATGATCGAGCACTCGATCCCCAAATATACAAAGATCTAAATCGATCGTCCGCGGCGCGAACTTATCCGCCGTGCGAACGCGCCCCAGGTCTGCTTCAATCTCACGCAGTTTGTCGCGGATCGTCAAAGGGTCGAGCGCGGTTTCTAATAAGACCGCGGCGTTGAGGTAATCCGCCTGTGGCTCGTTGGCGATGGCGGGGTTCTGGTAGACCGTTGAAATGGCAATGGGATTGCCAAGCTCGGAGAGCCGCGCTGCCGCGAGCGGCAAGTTCGTTTCAGGATCGATATTCGAACCTAAGGCGATAAACGCAAGTTCAGTCAAAGTCATTCAGACTCCGCTCGATCTCCACACCGACTGATTTCGCGAATCGCAATGCTCCCGGTTTCTCGACCCGAACTTGCGCGCGCTGAACTCCCTCTGCGCTCAGGCACAGTTTGGCGATGTCAGCGGCTAAAGCTTCAACCGTATACCTGGCTGACTTTTCCACGTGCTCGATAATTTTCTTTGTTAACGTCCGGTAATTGATGGAGTCCTCGATCTTATCGCTCTCGCCGGCCGCTCGCAGGTCACAGGATAGGGCGATATTGATCAGGATGTCCTGTCTTTTTTCGCGCTCCCAATCATTGATCCCGATGATTCCGCGCAGCAGCAAGTCCTTAATGACGATGCGGTCTTCGTTCATAGTTCCATCCCTTCTTAATGCTCGATCTCGAACGATTCGAGAATGATGATCGTAGGTAAGAACTGTGTACTGTAAATCGTCAAAGCTGTAGAGAGATTGGCTTCATTATAGGAGCTATTTTACACAGAATCTCACAATATGAGGTGTGCCCGTGAATATTTCCTGTCCCTGGGTGGATTGCGTTTGTGATAGGATTTTAGCAAGAGGCACCACGAGAGGAGAGAATGTTATGCACAACATTGATGCTGCAGCGGAACTCTTGGATGGCGTTGGTGTAGCGAAGCCAGAAATTGAAGCTGCGGTGGGTTCACTGCTCAAAGCATTTGGAGAAGACGCCTGCCGGGAAGGTCTGGAGCGCACCCCCGAACGCGTCGCAAGGATGTATGATGAACTTCTTGCGGGGTATCGCGTAGACCCGCACGATCTCATTAATGAAGCTGTTTTCGAAGTGGACTATGACGATATGGTCATTGTTCGCGATATTGAGTTTTACAGTATGTGCGAGCACCACTTGCTGCCCTTCATTGGGCGCGCACACATCGCCTATCTTCCTAGCGGCAAGGTTATCGGTCTTTCGAAAATACCGCGTATCGTTGATTTATTTGCTCGACGGCTGCAGGTTCAGGAGCGGATGACTCGTCAGATCGCGGATTTCCTCGAGGCGGCAATCCACCCGCAGGGTGTCGCCGTCGTCGTTGAGGGACTGCATCTTTGCTCGAAGATCCGCGGGGTGAAGAAGGCCAACGCACGCATGGTCACCAGTGCCATGACCGGGGCGTTTAAGACCAATGACATCACCCGCAAAGAGTTCCTAGCGCACATCGCCAGGGACACATCCAGCCTGGCGGTCTAACTGGCCAAGTCGTCATGACATTCGACCAGGGTTCTCGATCTTTCTAACGAGAGCTCTGGTCTCCTAACAAGATAAATCCGCCGTCGATGACGATCGTCTGCCCCCGGATCATGTCAGCCTCCTGGGAGCATAGGAAAGCGACCAGATCGGCAACATCCTCCGGAGTCACAAGTCGACCGGCAGGGGTTATCGAAGAGACGCGCTTAATCACAGAATCATCCTGTGCCACGTCGAAATGCTCCAGGGCATCTGTCCTCACGACACCCGGCGAAACAGCATTCACGCTGATGCCTAATGGGGCAAGCTCGACGGCGAGATATCGAGTGATGGTTTCGATGGCGGCTTTGCTGGCGCCGACGACGACGTAGTCGGGAATGACGTGCGAAGCGCCTGGGCTGGAGAGGCTTACGATCGCGCCGCCGCCACGGTTTTGCATGAGCCGCGTTGCATGTTGGGCGCCGAAGAGCAGCGAACGAGCGTTGATGTTCATCGTCCA
>SOJU01000235.1 GCA_004376465.1 Anaerolineales bacterium
TAAGGTCGTCAATTTCTTTTATATATGCGCGTAAATCCATTTCTGCCATTGCAGAACCTCACCAAAAGTATGCCTTATCTATTCTTATTGCGCAAGAAGGAACACAAAATCCAACTTGCATATCACAGTCCCATCCAAATCATTCTAACTTTGTAACAAGAATCGTGCCAGAGTGAAAGATTTCCTTAAAGTGTTAAAGCTCGTGGATTTCACGTATCCCTTCGACAAGTGTTTTTATAGATGGTTCATCGAAAGGCGCAGGACCAAGCCGGTCTTCGTTTAGTGGTCTGTGCGCCAGCGCATGAAGACACGCTTGGATGTTATCCGCGAGTGTCTCGGGGGCATATCCACCTTCAAGTACGAAGAGCACCCGGTTTTCACAAAAACGGCGCGCCAATTCAAGCAGGCGACTGCTTAATCGATGATAGCCCGATGTTGTGAGCTGAAGGCCGGCGAGCGGATCATCCCAATGAGCGTCGAATCCTGCGGAGACCAGGATGATGTTCGGCAAGTAACGCTCAACAGCAGCGGTGAGGATCTCCTCCCAGACTCGCTCAAACGCTTGATCTCCAGCGCGAGCGGGGAGGGGGACATTGATGATCGAGCCTTCCCCATCCCCGTGGCCGATTTCCTTTTGGTGTCCGGTGCCTGGATAAATTCCCCATTGATGTGTGGAGAAATATAAGACGCTCGGATCGACCTCGAAAATCTCCTGAGTGCCGTTGCCATGGTGTACGTCAAAATCGACAATCATCACCCGATCGATTCCTCGGATTTGTGCGTGCCTTGCGGCGATGGCGATGTTGTTAAAGAGGCAGAAACCCATTGCCTGGGACTGGGTTGCGTGGTGACCGGGTGGTCGTACGAGCGCAAAGCCGGTATCCACAGTTCCGTCAAGTATCTGGTCTAATACAGAGAGTGTCCCTCCAGCGGCATTGAGTGCGGCTTCGAATGATGAAGGGGTAGCATAAGTATCGCCGTAGTCAAGATAGGTCGGCGCACGTCCTACAGCTTCCTCTACCGACTGGATGTATTGCTCCGAGTGGACGCTTTTAAGCTTGTCAGGCGTCAGAGGTTCAGGATCGATGATGACCAGCGAGTCAGAGAGAGAACTGCTCTGAAGCTGGTCGAAAAACCGAAAACGCCCGGGACTTTCTGGGTGTCCAGGAAAGGCATGGTCTGGAGAGGGGACAAGACTTACTGCTATTTTTTGATGGGTCATTTCAGGCAATCATACGCTGGAGTTGATGATCGGGCAATGCATGGGATGACGCGATGGTGGCGATTTCCTTGTATAAATGAGCTTGTTTTGATCCATCATCAGAAGTAAGGACGTTAATGTATTTGACTATTTATCCAATATAAGACTTCTTGTGCATCATCTTCTTCGCCGAGTTCTTGAAGGAGGCCCACCAGTAATTCTAGCGCTTCAAGAATTTCCTCGCTGACGAGCGCTTGGTGCATCTGAGGCACCCGATCGAAGGGTAGGTATGTCCTGAAATAAGCACTCTCATAATATGGCGATGATTGATTATTAGTGCTTATTAGAGTGAACATATGCGCGAAATGATCGATGGCTTGCTGCTTATCCCCTTTATCAAGGGCTACCTGACCTGCAGCGATGTGAGCTCTGGGAGAGGATGTGTTGTTGAGAAGGGCAAGTTTCGCCATCCTCTCAGCGTTCGATAGATCCTTCGATTGTAAATAAACAAGAGCCAACCCCGAGTAAGCATCAACATTCCTCGGGTTCACTTCAATCGCCAACTTGAAATAGTACTCGGCGTCTTTGTAATGTCCCTTCGTAAATTCACTCCATCCAACCCCGGGGTTTCTCCACGATCTATATCTCTGAATCTCCTGAATCAATTTAGCGGAGTCAATTCTCTGCCCAATCAACCTTGTGTAGGCGGTTGTCTCGATGAGCCAAGGATCCACAAGAATAGCTTGCCGATAAGCTGATCTAGCTGCATCGGTGTTACCTGTCTGCGCATACATCCAACCAAGGTTCAGAGCGAAGGTCGAATTTCTTGGAGCGAGCTCGACCGCTTTCTCCATTAATTCCAGTCCCTTGGAATGGTGCCCCAGCGACCATTCGAGAGCAGCGAGATTTGCCCAATGGACTGGCCAGAATGGGTCGTGGTCCAGACCTCTGCTAATATAAAAAGCTGCTGAAACAACACGGTTAGTCTCTTCTAGGCGGATCGCCGATGTGGCCTCGGCTAAACCACACTGGAAGTCGAATATTGTTAGTTGGTGATTTCCCTCTGCTGCCTGGCAGATTTTCGCAGTGCCATCTTCCCAGTGATTATCCTGCGCAAGTTGGACACCATTGAAGTAAAGGCTCGATCCTCGAAGTGCGTAAATCGAGCCAATCAAGTACACAGCAACCAGAGCGGAGAAGATCGGGATTCCCCATTTTCGAGGTGAGAGGGTAAAGGAATTTTCGCGCAGGTCGTAAATAGCCAGAGCTGCGATGATTAAGACGGAGATGGTATAGAGTGGGGCTTCAAATGCGAAATCGAAAAGATGATGGACTGCCATCGCAACCGCCACTCCAGCATACGCCGCCAGACGGTTCTTACGCGACTCTGATGCTTTTCGCCATGCTCGAAGGAAAGCATGGAAACCGAAACCTGCTATGAGAGTGAGGATTAGGATGCCAACGATACCGCCCTCTGCAGCTACTTGTAAAAAAAGATTATGCGCATGAACTAGATAGAAACCTGGTGGGATCTGGGTTTCCACAGCAGACAGAACGTGGAATGACCCCGGTCCATAACCAAGAATTGGGGCTGTTCGGAAGATATTCCATCCGACTGCCCAAATCCCAACACGAGCGGATGAGATTGGTGCATGCCCTGTTACATTCGCTTGCCATAAGAAGATGAGGCCGAAGCCGATGAAGCTGATCAGGATTAATACAATCAGGAGTACGCCCTTTACTGTCTTGAGGAAGTTTATGAGCCGCAGTAGTTCAGTTCGGCCTCGCTTGAGCATAGGCAAGCCTAAGAGCATCAATGTTGTTCCACATCCCACGAATAACGCGAGCCAACCCGCTCGGGATGAAGTGAAGAACTCAACTGTCAGAAATAAAGCAAAAACAACTGCCCAGCCGATCCGTTTGGACCATCGGGTGCTTTGTAAAGCTCGAATCAGGACGATTGGTGCAACAAGATTCAGGAATGCAGCTTCGTAATTCGGATGCTTTAAGAAAAGACCTGGAAGTCGGTAACCAAATGGGGGTGTAGAAAAAGAATTTCCGTTTATTGCAGCCGAGTTGAACCACCAATAAACCACGAGAGCAAGATTTAAAACGGAGAAGATTATCGCCAGGTTAAGAAGAGCATTTTCCCAATGATCATGTTTCCACCAATTATGTAGGCTGTCCACAACAAAAATAAAGACCAGCAGATAAACGATGTAGGTAAGTTCAACTTCGAAGGAATGAAAAGTTAGGGGTGCTCGGAAAATTATGATTCCCTGATATGCGATAAATAACGCAAATGGGATAGTAAGGTCCGGTAGAACGAACGAGCGATTTGATTTCAGGCGTAAGGCAAACCAAATAAGGCAGCATAGGATAAATAGAGCTCTCGTTACATACTGGACCGCTGGTAAGGTTCTGCCGACCCATTCGAAAGCTACGAACCATAGAAAAAAAACTGGAACTCCGGCTGACAAGAGTTTTCTGATCTGTGGTTTAGACATACTTCCTGCTATTCTCGGATATCTGTATCTATCGCTGCCGGCGCTTATCATTCGAAATCTGGATCTGTGATTAACTCAAGTAATAAATACAATTACTCTTGGCACAGAATTTCATTAACCTCAACCCAACGATCCTTAAATACAGGCTTCAAGCAGCCTTCTTCTTTCCACTCGAGCAATTCCTTCGCTGAGGATCGTATAATTCCCTTCGGGTCATGCTGCAGTAGAAAATCCAGATCTTCCCAGCTAATCAGTACGTGTGTAAACCCTTTATCGTTGAGCCAAGATGCCAGCGTTTGCTCATCGTTTCGAGAATAGATTTCACCCGCCCATCGGAAGTGATCTGGATCTGGAGCGCACTTTGGCAGGCAGTAATAACCACGGCCATCACCAAGCATCATTATCTTATGCTCATCTTCGAGTTGTTCTTTGATGTAACGAGACGCCGCGTAGTCGCCAACAGCATTAGTAAGAAATTCGTCGCGACTCTCTCTTCCGATCACAACATCAAGGGTCCGATATTGAAGGATGAATTGAGCCTGGTAGAAGAGAGAGATTGAAGTTAGACCTACTGTGAGTGCGGGGAGGAAGAGTTTTAAGCTTGGTCTCTGAAACACATTTTCCGAGAGTTGATCAATGATATATGCAGTAGCGATGGCTAATAGTGGGTATATCGGCATCAGGAATCGGAGTTGCTGAGATCCAAGGGCCCAGAGTATGAAGCGCACGACGCTAATACCAAGAAGTATGTTAATTAGCGGTTTTTTCTTTAAAAAGGGATAAAGTAAGAGGAGAGGGAATAATAAACTGGGGAAGTCGTTGCGATTCATCGCCGCGCCGAACTGCGTGTGTTTCGCATAGACATTCCATGGTAATAGGAGATAATCTTGTAATGATTGCCCTGCACCAAAGCTCTTCAAATACGCAGAATAATTCGCTAACCGTTCTACGCTCCATCCTGGACCTCCGAAATATAACGGATAGACCGGGTTTCCAAACATTGCCAGGTTCTTCAGGTACCAGGGGCTGCAAATAACAACCGCTGGGATAGCAAACCAGAGTATCGACCGCCATTGTTTCTGAATCCCCTTGCGTATTACGAAAATAACCAGGAACACGCCCAAAACAGCAAATCCCATAAGGCCCAGGTATTTCGACCCCATAGCGAATCCGGCGAAGGTACCACTGAGTATGAGCCATTCAGCTCTCTCGTTCTGCCACCACTCGATCAAACAAGCGATTGCCAGGAATTCGTAGGCTGCCCAGCCGAAGTCGATGTAGGCGAAACCAGCCCATATGGGCAATGCTGGAATACCAATGAGAAGCAGCAGGGAATACAGTGCAGCTCTTGGTGAGAGCCAGCGTGCAGCGAAAACAGCCGTAGAGCCTGCGAAGATCAAACCAAAAGTGTAATGAATGAGTTTGGGGAGGACATCATCCCCCAAAGCAAGCCCCATTGTGAATAGCATTTCAATGCTGAATGGACCATTGACGTACCAGTTGTCCAGGTTGGGAGCAAAGTGACCGTCGCTCAGAAGGAGTTGAGGACCAACGAGATGATACATTAATCCATCATAATCCCAGGGTGGTGTAAGCGCGTTGATCAGACTTAGCATGGCTATCATCAGAATCAAAAGATAGGCGA
This sequence comes from Anaerolineales bacterium, assembly GCA_004376465.1. Taxonomy (GTDB): domain Bacteria; phylum Chloroflexota; class Anaerolineae; order Anaerolineales; family E44-bin32; genus E44-bin32. The sequence goes on from SOJU01000235.1 coordinate 5,354, forward strand.
CCCGTTCGAACCATGGTGTCGCTCGCCAACGAGGAAGCAGATTGAGCGATCCAGCTATCGCAATACGCACCAACGAAGACATTTGTGGACCGAGTAGGACACACGCCATGAAAAGAAGGATGATGATGGATGATGGGGAAAGAATGCCAACAAAACCAAAACCGGTGAGAACAAGCGCCGTTTCACCGAGCCCCAATGCGACCGCCAGTATGATCGATATATATCCAGATATTGATAATTTTGGGAGAATTATTCGTAGTGTGTACAAGCCCAAACTGATTGCTGCATTTAGAACGAGGAACCAGAAGGCAAGGGTCCAGGCTAAATCAATGAGCGCTTGGTACCCAACGGAAAGATCGCCTCGAATAGGGACTGCGAGGCGGAAACCAATAAGCCCAATTGCGATGCCGAGCCAGATGATCCGATCTCGCAAAGGGGATATCAACGATGTGAAACGTGCTTGCATTGGTAAGGATTGTATAACAGCGGAGTAAGTTCCGAAAGTAAAAAAAAGCCCGGCATCATGCCGGGCTTTTTGGAAAGCGGTTCAATGGCGGTTTTATTTACGACTCTGCTAGAGCCTTTTCGATTTCATGTTCCGCCATCGGGGTGGAGCTTTTGCGGATGGCCCAGATCGTCATCGCGAGTAAGATGCCGGCGATGATCCATGAGCCAATTGTGCCCTGGTATTGCACGATTACAGGTGCCGCCAGAAGGCTGATGAGATTGACGACCTTGATCATCGGATTCAGCGCGGGTCCGGCTGTATCCTTCAGCGGATCACCAACCGTATCACCTTCAACGCCAGCTCTATGAGCGGGTGAACCTTTCCCGCCGAGATGACCATCCTCGACGTACTTCTTGGCGTTATCGAGCGCGCCGCCGGATATGGCCATAAATACAGCCAGTAGCTGCCCGGATAGGAT
>SOJU01000293.1 GCA_004376465.1 Anaerolineales bacterium
TGATCGCTCCTTTCATACGGGTTTGAGCCTCTGCGAGCGCATCCTTTACCATAGATACTCTCCTTTTTCGACCTTACCTTAAATGTGGGTTCCCTATAAGGATAGCTCAATTTTGATTTTTTTGTGAAGGGATAACTTTCATAAATCCCAAAGAGCGTGCAACCCCGTTGCTCGGGAGGAAGAACCATCTTCCCAACGCTTGCCCCAAGCATTATCCCCGAAATGAGTACCAGGGACAATGTATGCCTATTGAGAATTTACGTATCTGAGATTTCAGTACCAACCGGCTCACCAAGAACAGCTCTTGTCAGGCTGTCGGATTGCCACATATCCAAAACCAGGATTGGGAGTTTGTTGTCCATGCAAAGGGAGATCGCCGTGCTGTCCATAACTTCTAAACGCCGGCTGAGAGCGTCGAGATACGTGAGATGGTCAAAGCGTTTTGCGTCTGGTTTTTTCTGCGGATCGGCATCGTAGACACCATCGACTTTCGTAGCTTTGATCACGATGTCGGCTTCAATTTCCATCGCTCTCAAGGCCGCTGCAGTATCGGTGGAGAAATACGGGTTTCCTGTCCCTCCGCCGAGGATTACTATTCGGTCCTTTTCCAGATGGCGAATTGCGCGGCGGCGTATATAGGGTTCCGCCACGGCGCGCATTTCTAAAGCTGACATCACTCTCGTAACTGATCCGCCCCGCTCGAGCGCGTCCATGAGCGCTAGAGAGTTCATCACGGTTCCGAGCATTCCCATGTAATCAGCTGTAGCCCGTTCCATGCCGCGCTCGATCCCCTCCTGACCGCGCCAGAGGTTCCCCGCACCTATGACAATTGCAATTTGGACACCAAGGATGCGAACCTCTTCTACCCGCGCGGCTACTTTCTCTGCCTTTCGGGGATCAATGCCAATGCCGCCCTCTCCCGCCAGAGCTTCACCGCCGAGCTTGAGGAGAATTCGTTTGTACACAGGATCAGCCATTTTTATCCCTCATAAATTCCTGGGTAATTATCGCCTTAAGCAATCGGGCCAACAAATTGTTGGCCCGATTTATTACCCTAGCTCCTCGCCGATTTCCCATCGTTCAAACCGTCGTAAGGTGATATTTTCACCCGTGCTCACAATTACATCATTTAATAAATCGGTAACAGTCTTGGAATCATCCCGAATGTATTCTTGACGCATGAGGCATGTTTCATCGAGGAATTTAGTTAGCCTGCCTTCGATGATCCGATCAATGACCTTCTCTGGCTTACCCTCACTCATGGCACGTTTGCGTGCGATCTCCCTCTCATCCTTGATGACTTCTTCCGGGACATCGTCTTCATGAACCCACTGCGGAGCTGAGGCCGCAATCTGCAGGGCGATCTCGTGGGCAAATTCCCGAAAGCCATCTGTGCGGGCGACAAAGTCCGTCTCGCAATTGACCTCCACCATTACCCCCACCCTGCCATCACCGTGGCTGTACAGCTCAAGCCTCCCGTTGCGAGTCTCTCGAGAAGCGCGCTTCTTTGCATCGGCCAATCCTTGTTCACGCAAAAGGACGACCGCTTTATCCATATCGCCTTTGGTCTCTTCTAGAGCTTTCTTACAATCGAGAACTCCAACGCCTGTCTTTTCACGCAGAGCTTTTACGTCTTCCGCTGCGATGCTCATTCTTCTGTTTTCTCCTCGTCCTCGGCGGCCTCGTCTTCAACTGCTTCAGGCTCTTCAGCCGTTTCGGATTCTTCCGTT
>SOJU01000128.1 GCA_004376465.1 Anaerolineales bacterium
CGGTTTTCCGCAACCGAAGTTTCACATTCCTATGGCTTGGTCAATTGGTCTCTACAATAGGAAGCGCCCTAACCTCCCTGGCTGCTTCCATCGTCGTGTTTCGCCTAACGGGTTCGGCGCTCAGCGTAGGCTTGATGCTCATCGCAACCTCCGCGCCAACTCTTGTACTTGGTCTCATCGCCGGTGTATTTGTCGACCGCTATGATCGTAAGCGGATCATGATCATCGCCGATATTGCCCGGGCTGTAGTAGTCGTCCTCATTCCCTTCCTACTTCCCTATGGAATCGCGTGGCTGTATATCCTCGTCATGATGACAAGCGTGATCGGCCAGTTTTTCGATCCAGCTCATTCTAGCGTGGTGCCCGAGATCGCTTCCGATGAAGAATTGGCGGCTGCAAATTCATTCATGGCCATCAGCGCCTTCGGCTCGACAGCGGTAGGATTTGCTGCCGCAGGCTTAATCGCTTCAAAATTTCCCATTGAATGGGCTTTTTACCTGGATGGACTCACCTTCTTTATCTCTGCGCTCTGCATTCTAGCAGTGAAGATAGCACCGTTAGAGGTCGAAGGAGAGACGACCATCCGCGTAATCGGCAAGAATCTACGTGCCGGCATGAATTTCCTGGTAAACAACACATTGTTGCGCTCGTTACTGATGGTATCTATTCCAATATTGCTCGGGTTCGGGCTGTGGAATTCGCTGCTGCTTCCCTTCGCTGAAAGAGCACTTCATGCTTCTGAGTTTGAATTCGGTCTACAAGAGGCATTAACCTCCGTTGGTTTTGTCATCGCCAGCCTACTTATGGCTAAGGTGGGGGATCGACTCAGAGAAGGGCAATGGATCGCCATAAGCTACTTCGGGATGGCACTGGCTGCCGTAGTCTATTCCAGGACCACCTCAATTCCCCTTGCGATCGGCTTAGTAATGATCATTGGATTTATGAATGCCCCAGCGATGATCTCCGGGCGACTCATAATTCAACGCAATACGGAACGCGGAAACCGTGGCCGGGTGATGAGCGTTTTTGCGGTTGTAAAGAATACAGCTTTTCTCCTCGGCATGGCTGCAGCAGGGTTTGCAGACATAGTAGACATTCGCGTGATGATGCTCATCAGCGCATTGATTATCTTGCTCTCTGGAATACTCACCTTGACCTTGCCTGGTTTGCGCCAATCCGCCGAGGAATGGAGGCGCGCCGCGAGCCTCCTGCGGGTTGCACCAGCGATACCTTCCTTATCGGTAGGGCGTGCGGCAACGATCGTTGATTTCGAGGCGTTGTTAATTCACTTGCCGGTGTTCACACAATTAAACATGGAGGAACGGACCCAATTCATAGAGGGCACGCAAATTCGATCTGCACCGGCAGGATCCTCACTTATCAGGCGAGGAGAACCCGGAGAGGAGGCGTTCTTCATTCTCTCCGGCAAAGCCGTCGCCGGAATCTCAACATCGACTGGTGTTTATCGATCCTTATCCGTCATGACCGCGGGAGATTTCTTTGGGGAGATTGCGGCGTTGATGGGGGTCGAACGTACAGCAGATGTTGTTGCCGAAGAAGAGATTACGCTCTTGCAGGTCCCGGCTGAAAATCTCCAACGTTTATTGGATCACCCTCGACTGCGCTATCTACTTCTATCCAAACTGACGGAACGCCTAAGCCGCACACACGTGACCGATCTGCCACGGCTTGCGGGATTCGATCAGGATAACTTACGGGATCTACGGATGACCCCGATCGGAGCAGAGGAAGTCAGCGCATAAAGCTTTATATTGCTATGTCGCAATAAAGGGAGCACGTCGCAATACTTAAATAAAGATTGATCTTTGAGGATTTGGATAAACAATGAAAGCTGTTCAGATTGATGACCGTCTGCCCGAGGGCACCGTCACTTTCTTGTTCACCGACATCGAAGGCTCAACCGAACTGCTGAAGCAGCTCGGCGAGGGATACGTGACGCTGCTCTCGGAACAGCGCGACATCCTGCGCGACACCTTCTCCCGTTGGAACGGCCGGGAAGTCGACACGCGGGGGGATGCTTTTTTCTATTCCTTCCCGAGAGCCACACAGGCTGTTTCCGCCGCAGTTAATGCACAAGGCGCTTTAACTTCTCACGCTTGGCCGGAAGGTGTAGAAGTGCGGGTGCGCATGGGGTTACATACCGGCGAGCCGCTGACGTGGGATGAAGGCTACGTGGGCATGGACGTGCACCGTGCGGCGCGCATCGCCCACGTAGGTCACGGTGGGCAGGTGCTGCTATCCGCGACGACCGCGCCGCTCGTGCGCGGGGAACTGCCCGAGGGCGTTGCCCTTCTCACTCTGGGTCGCCATCGTTTGAAGGACATGAAATACCCGGAGCGGATTACCCAACTTGTGATCGATGACCTCCCCTCCGAATTTCCTCCTCTGACCTCACTCGAAGCCTTACCCTCCGATGATCCTCTATCTTTGAAGTCAGCACATCTCCCAGCCTTCCTCGAAGAAGCCGAAGCAGAACCCCAGCCCCCTGTTTTCGTCGCCCGCGAGCGAGAGTTAGAGATGCTGAATTCTTATCTCCAAAATGCGGTGGAAGGATTGGGGGGCGTGGTGTTTTTAACCGGTGGACCGGGACGGGGGAAGACGGCGCTCCTGGAAGAGTTTGGCCGACAGGCTATAGACCGCCATCCCGACCTCCTCGTCGTGGGGGGGGAGTGCAGCGCCTACAGGGGAATCGGTGATCCTTACCTACCCTTCCGGCGAATGATGGCCATGCTGACCGGTGATGTGGAAGCAGAATGGACGTCCGGTGCGATCAACCGGGAAGATGCGGTCCGACTATGGAATACGATGCCCTCCACCGCAAGGATGATCGTAGAGTACGGACCCGATTTGATTAACGTGTTCGTCTCCGGGCGAGACATGATGTCACGGGTGAATGCTGCCGTTGATGTCCGATCCGATTGGCAAGAACGACTGGGTAAACTGGTGGAGCGCGATCGAGCTGGGGCACCTGATATTGAGCAGCGCAACCTCTTTGAACAGGTTGAACACACACTTAGATCAATTGGGGCTGACCACCCACTTCTCATAATCCTGGATGACATGCAGTGGGCGGATGGCGCCTCTCTCAACCTGCTTTTCCACCTGGGACGACGATTAGAGGGTGAACGGATCTTGATCGTCGGAGCATATAGGCCTGAGGAGGTTGCCCTGGGTCGCGGGGATAGCCCACATCCGTTGGAGAAAATCCTAGCCGAGTTCAAACGCCATTTCGGTGAGATAGAAGTTGATCTGGGAAAGACCTCAACAGACGAGTCCCGTCATTTTGTCGATGCCTTTATCGACAGTGAACGCAATCGCTTATCCACCGAATTCCGGGCGGCGTTGTTTGCGCATACAGAAGGACATCCACTTTTCACGGTGGAATTGCTGAGGAATTTGCAGGAACGGGGTAACATAGCCCAGGATACAGATGGCGAGTGGGTGGAGACGGGTGAACTCGATTGGTCTGTGCTCCCCGCGCGAGTCGAAGGTGTGATTGAGGAGCGCATTGGCAGATTAGAGGATGAGCTGAAAGAGACGCTCACGGTGGCGAGTGTGGAGGGCGTGGATTTCACGGCTCAGATCGTCGCCCGGGTGCGGGAGGTTAAAGAGCGAGCACTCATTCGCCAATTGAGCCAGGAGCTTGATAAGGTGCATCGCTTGGTACAGGAACATGGCATCCTGGAAATCTTGAAACATCGCCTCTACCAATACCGATTCCGACATCAATTGTTCCAACAGCATATTTATAACGGCTTGGGGGACTTCGAACGCACCGAGTTGCACCGAGAAGTGGGTTCGATTCTCGAGGATGTCTACGGAGATCGAGCGAGAGAAATCGCACCTCAGCTTGCATACCACTTTACAGAGGCGGGCGAGTCCGAGAGAGCGCTAGAGTACCTCATTCAAGCTGGGGATCAAGCGCGGATGATCTATGCGCATGCTGAGGCGATTGAGTATTACCATCAGGCACTAGTCATATTAGAAGCATGTGGAGATTCGGTGCAAATTGCGCGGACATTAATGAAACTCGGTTTGGTTTATACAGCAGATTTTCGTCCTGAAGAAGCTCGGGGAGCATATGATCGGGCTTTCTCTTTGTGGGAACCAGAAAGAGATTCTGTGACCCAACAAGAGTTTCCCCTACCCATAAACATTTTCCGAATGGCAGTTAGAGAACCTCTTTCCTTCGAGCCTGGCACCATGATTGGCGATGCATCTACATTTATTGCGAACCAGATTTATGAGGGATTAACAACCGTAGATCATGAGTTCAATGTCCTTCCAGCGGCAGCTTCACGCTGGGAGGTGATGGATGAGGGGCAGAGATATATCTTTCACCTCCGAAAAGGATTGAAGTGGAATGAAGGATCGCCAATTGGGGCAAGTGATTTCGAAAACGCATGGAAACGTAATTTAGATCTCAGGGCGTTATCGCATTCTTCACGGCTCTTATATGCGATTGAGAACGCGCGTAAAGTTGGAGAGGGAGTCATAACAGATTCTGCCCAAGTAGGCGTAAGCGCAATTGATGATTTGACATTGGAAGTTCGCCTGGAATCACCTACTGCTTATTTACCTTACTTATTTTCATTGCCCATTGCTGCTCCTCTCCATAATTCATTGTTGGAGGGGCAGAATCAGTCTGATGGCGAGACAACGGGCATTATCTCAAACGGTCCGTATTACCTCTCCGAGTACCAACCAGGGGAGAGGCTCATTCTCCAAAGAAATCCCTACTACCGTGGACGTTTTCCGGGAAACGTTACCCGCATAGAATGCCCTTTTATTTCGGATTACGCTGAGGCACTCGATGCGTATGCGGACGCTGAATTAGATGCCCTGGATATGATCACATCCGATTTGGGCACGATCGCGCGCGCCCGGGGTCGATTTCCAGAGGAACTGTCCTTCATACCGCAGCTGAATACTTTCTACTTAGCTTTCCGAGCCAACCAGCATCCCTTTGATGATGTTCGCGTAAGGCATGCGTTTTCACATGCGATTGATAAAAAAGCCCTCGCGCGTGAGGCATCTCAGGATACCTACTACCCTGCTTTGGGCGGGTTTATTCCACCGGGGATGCCAGGGCACTCGGATGAGATCGGCATACCGTATGATCCTGATCAGGCACGGAAACTGTTGGGAGAAGCTGGTTATCCTGAAGGTCGTGGTTTTCCGGATGTGCGCTGGTCTTTTAAAAAAGGTCCGGTAGATAACCCAGTTGTACCCTTCCTCCTGCAATCCTGGAAGAGAATCCTTAATCTTGACATCAAACCTACATCCCTGAGCTGGAAGGATTTCCTTGAGCAGCGAGAAACCGATCCCCCGGATTTGGCATTGAGCGCATGGAGCGCCGACTATCCCGACCCGGATAATTTCTTACGCATACTCTTTCACAGCGAGGAAGGTATTAATCCATCCCGCTGGCGTAACGCTGAATTTGACCGCTGCGTCGAGGAGGCCGCAACGATCCTTGACCAGAACCGACGTCTGGATTTATATCGAAAGGCAGATCATATTCTAGTCGCCGAGGAAACCGTAATCGTACCGATGTACTACTCACAAGGCCGAATTCTGGCGAAACCCTGGGTTTCGATCCCCCGCATCCCACCGGCGATGTTGAAATTGAAGGAGGTGGTTATCCATCAAAGAGCATGAAGCAGAATTCTCATCATAAAAAGCGAAAACTATAGGGAGGGAGAGGAATATGTCTAAGGCATCCGATGATTCTCCGACAACTACTAAAAAAATATTGGATCGGATTCGAGCATGGTTCTTAATAACACCAGATAATATCAATCCCGAGGATGTCGCAAAAAGAATCTATGCGGAATGGATCGACCCGCAAGGAGCAAATCCCCCATCAAATAACTTAGTAGTGATTCGTGCAGATGTTGTGGAATTAATTGATGAAAGCCCATGTCAGGTTACTGTGATCGTTCCTGCTGATGCGAAAAGTGACCTCGATCTGGACCCGCTCAAAGCGTATCTTCAGCAATTTGGAACTGTGATTGAAGCCAGAGTCAAGGATTACTTCCCAGAAGCACCTTATCTTTCAAACGGGTATATCTCAAAAGATGAAGCGATATTAGGAATTCATACGAAGGAGATATTATCCGAATCACTGGGTTTAACTAGAACGAGTCCAGGCGACAACCCCTGGGGGTAAGCCACATTTTCATTAATCCGTATTTACTCAACAA
>SOJU01000177.1 GCA_004376465.1 Anaerolineales bacterium
GCCAATCACCGATATCTGATTGATATCCATCATCGATTTGAATAACCTCCAGTGGAATTTCGTTCCGGTATTCTTTTGCCCATTTCAGATGGTCGCGAATATGAGTCTGATGGACACTCTGAAAGTAGTAATACCAGGAGCACCACCCCAGCGGAGATGGTTTTGCGACTCGAGCCGAGTTCTCGTCAGCCGTCAAATTCAGATATGTTGACAGGAGGTCACTGGATCTCGTGTCGATGAAATCGAGGCAAGCCCAATCTGTGATGAAGTTTTCACCCGGATCTAGGACCACATCATCAAGATTAGTTCGTAGATGGAGCGAAGGTTGTGTGCCTTCTAAACAAGACAGTACCGTCCCAAATGCCTCATTTTGAGATAGAAAACCCGCTAGAATTCCAGCATAGCTGTTGCGATCCAGAAGCACGCCGAACATGTCTGAATGAACCCACCTTCGTCCCCTGGGAATACTCGCGCCCGGCTGGTCTATCATCGTGCGCCTGATCGGACCAAGTCGAGTCCCAGGCATCGATTGATCCGCTCTTACCAACCCAGCGTAACTCCAGCTCTGCCACCCGCTGGAATAGAACGCTAAGTCAACCTCAGGCGACGAGAAGTGAACACCACTCAGCCTGTCATTTCTCTCTTCGTTGAAATGTGCGCGGGTCTGTCTGATGCGACCCAAAAAGCCCGTTCTCTCATCGGACCCCGCAGCCATCATGTCCGCCGACATTAGCCGGATAGCAGAGGCTCCTTTATTCCTGATCTCGAGTCGCCACAGCATTGTTGGAGATGAATGAAGCAGCGAGAAACACACCTGCACGTCCAAGCTAGAATTTATCGGAATTTGCAATGTTAGGTGATTTGCAGGTCTTAACGAGTGCGCAGCTTGTTGCTTAGAAACATCATCCGCTCTGGAGAATTCTATTTGTGTTGTATGCGTCCTTCCGGCTTCCTTCCAAGTCAGAGCCATTGAAGCATTCATAATTCGCAGATTTTGGGAGACGGTGCGAATCGACCACGTATCCGATTGTGGTTGTACGGAGAAATTCAATTGGTCTGTGGAAAGTGATGGAGCCATGGTCAAATGAACTCTCTACTTTGGGCAAAATTCCGATCTACATAGGATCGTGTACATATCCACATCCGATCTTGAAGAGCAATTGATCATTGCCTTCGTGTATACTTTATTCCGGCAACATTAATCAAGCAACTTTTTTACGGATTTTGCATCCAATGCAAGAGAGAGAACCGATCTCAATCAAAGCATTAAAAGCCGGTGACCGCGATGCTTTCGCTGCGATGGTTGACGCGTACTCTCCTAAACTATATAAGCTTGCTCTGCGTATGCTGGGAGATCCTCTTGAGGCTGAAGATATCCTTCAAGAAGCCTTTCTAAAAGCCTATAGAGGACTTGAGAACTTCAGGGGTGGCTCGAAACTAAGCACTTGGCTTTACCGAATTACTGCGAATGAAGCGCTGATGCGACTCCGCAAACATGAATTGGATACCGTACCTGTCGACGAACCTTTACTTCTCGATGATGGCGCAGAAATCCCTCGTGAATTAAAGGATTGGTGCTGCCTACCGGAAGCCGAGCTTATGAGCGCAGAGGCACAGGACACATTGGATATCGCCATAAAAGCGCTCTCCCCTACCCTCCGGGCAGCATTTGTTCTGCGTGATCTTCATGGACTCTCAACGCGTGAGGCGGCGGATGTCCTCCAAACTTCAGAGGCGGCCATAAAAACCCGCCTCCTCAGAGCCCGACTGCAGCTTCGGGAGATCCTTTCCAGTTACTTCTCAGAGAGAATGGAACGGTTATCAAATGTCTGAACATAGCCTCTGCCAAGAATTTCTCAGCCAGATCTCAGATTATCTCGATAACAATATTGATCCATTAACCTGCGATGAGCTTGAGAAACACCTTGTCGATTGCCCCAATTGCAAAATCTTCGTCGACACGCTTAAGAAAACAGTCTACCTTTACCAACAGCAAGAAGCAGATATCAACGTTCCTAGTGAAGTTCGAGGGCGATTATTTAAAGTGTTGAGCCTTGATGATCTGACCCACTGACAAGACTTTTGTCTGTTTTCAGAGCCAAACTTGAGAGACAAGATGTCCCGCAATAGAAATGAGAATAAGACGCAGCTGGCTGAGATAACATTAAAATCAAAAAAACACTCGCCTTCACGAGAACCTCGAGCCGGAGAACCTTGCCCCAATTACGATAAGGTTAATCTGGATTATGATGGCTGTATAAATCTGGTTTGCACGAATTGCGATTACGTTTCAGGCGGTGTTTTCCACTGATAAGACCTTCCCCCTCCGGGTGAGGACCACAGAATCCAATGAGCGAGGACCGAAGCATCGATATTCCCTCAATTGTTAAAGCTGAGATGTTCTCGTCCCAGTTTAATCTTTTTCCCAAATAAGCGACCTTCAAGAAAAGGACCCAATCCTTGCGTCGAACCATGCACATCCTACTCCTCGGAACCGGTTTTATCTTTATTGCCATAGCAATTCTCACTGCAGTGATCGCGTCTAATCAAGCTCGGAGTGTTATGGGGGTCGAGAAACTCCAGGACTGCGTGGAGCCAATGAAAGTCGATTATCCTGCTCCGGCAATTCAACTTACAGATATTGCTGGATCAACAGTATCACTCGCTGACCACAAGGGCGATGTAATCCTGTTAAACACTTGGGCGACCTGGTGCCCTCCATGCCGCAGAGAGATGCCTGACCTGGAGGCTTATTTCCGTGCACACGCCGACGAAGGATTTGTCCTCCTGGGCGTCAATGTCGGGGAAGAAAAGGAAACCGTGGTCCAATTCGTGGACATGTTCCATCTAACTTTTCCAATCTGGCTGGATCCCGGCGAGAGCACGTTACGCTCTCTTAATTCCTTTTCCCTACCCTACTCCATCGTCATTGATCGAGAGGGAACCGTTAGCTACGCATGGAGCGGAGCAACTTGTCAAAGCGCTCTTGAGCGTACAATATCACCCATGTTGCGCCAATGAGCTAAGGAGAAAAACAATGGACGCAAAGGTCACATGGAGCAAGCGCTTGTCTTTCATCGGAGAAGCAGAAACGGGTTTTTCAGTTCCACTCGGTGCAAACCCGCAAGTCGGTGGTGACAACGATGGTTTTCGTCCGATGGAATTGATCGCCATCGGTCTCGCCGGCTGTACTGCCTTGGACGTAATTTCTATTTTGCAGAAGAAACGGCAGAAGGTGACTGCATTCGAAGTCCAACTCCACAGTCAGCAAGCGCAGGATCACCCTCACGTTTTCACTCAAATTGAGATCGAGTATTTAATTTGTGGGCATAACGTCGAAGAAACCGCTGTACAGCGTGCAATTGAGCTATCAGAAAATAAATACTGCCCTGCACAAGCAATGTTCAAACAGATATTTCCGATCAAGCTTTCCTACAAAATATTGCCTGCGGAGCAATAATCCCCACAAGCGGTCCTTGTACAAAAGCCCCGGCGAAGAATACCCGGGGCTTTCCTGGTCGTCATTTTGGTCCAATGATTACAACAATTGGATTGTGATGGGTTCTGGTTTGTCTCTGCGGAAAGCTCGAACGTTGAAGCTTAAGTTGTAAAAGGATTCAGTTTACCGTGAAATATGTATAGTGATATTGGATCCTGCCATCGATCAGGCCAAGCGTATCGTTTCCATCCAAGATAACCCCTCGCTCGCTCGTTGCTCTCCACATGAAATGACGCGTTCGTCCTTCCCCGGATTTTCCGGTAATCTCGAAGTGGGCGTTGGGTAGAATGTTAGTAAAAAGTGATTGGTACCACTGCTGAACTGGCTCTCTCCCAACGATTGTGCGTTCACCAGTAACATGCGCGGCACGATCCGCGTACAGGTCGGAGACAAGGATGGGGTCGTGATCATTCATTCGACCGACCAGTCTCTCAGGCATATCTGCAGCGGGAGCGCTTGCCGGCCAATCGAAATCAGCCATTGCATCCCAAAGGTCCATATACTTCGGTCGTCTCGCAAAATCCCAACTCCAGGCATTTGTTGCTGAAAGCCCAAGATCACGCGCTTTGTGCAGAAAGCGTGTGACTTCATCCGCTGTTGGACACCAACCTCTATACGCATAGGACGGCAGTGTAGGGACGATGGGTCTTGCCGGCTTTAAAGCCATGTACTGCTCGACGCATCGTTCAAGCTGCTCCTCTGGATTGTGGCTCTGCTCGAAATAGACCTGGGGCATGCTGAAGTCACAATATTCAAGGAATTCCGGGAAGGGTAATGCCATGTGCATTCGCGGGTAGCGATAGGTACTAAGTGCGATGGGAAGATTAGGCATCCCCGCGCGAATCTCCTTCATAAACCGGGTTGCAGCAGCTCTCTTACTCGATGTGCGATACTCCCCTTCGGCATCTATGACATATCCGTCGAGGTGGAGCGCATTCATCCTGTCGACTGCCAGGCGAGCTTCATTCACCGGGTCATCACCCCGAACGTAGTGCCAACCCCAAACCTCTACACCTACATTCTTCAATGCATCACGCACAGGAGGAATCAGGTCGACGTTTCGATCGAAATCGAAGTTGTATGGCCATGTTGCCCCATCTGCCACTTTAATCAGAACATGCGAAAGACCAGCAGCAGAAGCTGTAGCCGCAATTGCCTCTGGATCACCCTCATCACACCAAGGGATTTTCCAAATGAAGTAACCTTTCCCGTAAAGGGTCATTTACTTGTCTCCCTGAATACTCTCAATGGCTTGCCCATTTCAACTCCCGTACCTTCTACATAACATCTTCCTCGGGCTGCTCATCATTCTCCGCTGCTGCTTGCTTTCTTATCCCGCCAGCCCGTCTTAAAGAATCAGGTCCATATTGGTTGCGGATGGAGTCTACGGCTTGCTGTAATCTCTCGTCACGATCCCATTTCTGATCAAACAAGTCTAATTGGCGGATAGGCTCATGCAAATCCGAAACCCCCACTCCCAAGAGCCGGACTGCTTGACCTTTCTTCCATAATCCCTGAAACAGCTTGCAGGATTCATCGAATATTATCCGCTCTCGATCCGTCGGCTGTTTGAGGCGAACCTGCCTCGTTATGGTCGTGAAATCCGGCCAACGCACCTTTACCCTGATCGTATAGCCTGCCAGTTTTGCTTTGCGCAGCCTTCGGCCAACCGTTTCACTCAGTCTAAGAATAACTGTCCGCAGTTCGGGCCAATTAGATATATCGGCGCTGAAAGTCCTCTCTGCCGACATTGACTTAGGATCTCGCCCCTCCACAACCGGGCGATCATCCTCCCCACGCGCTCTTGATGCAAGTTCCAGACCAAGATCGCCGAGAGATTCAATTAATGCTCGCGAGGACATACCTGCCATGTCTCCAATCGTATGGACGTCTCTTGCAGCCAGGCGCTCTGCTGTTTTCGGGCCTACACCCCACAGCATTCTCACCGGCAAAGGTGCAAGAAACGCAGCCTCCTGTCCCGGAGGCACCACGATTAACCCTCTCGGTTTCCCAACTTCTGTTGCGATCTTGGCGACCAATTTGTTACTTGCAACACCCCAAGAAGTTGGAAGTTTTAAATTCTCAAGAATCTCCCTCTGTAAGAACTGTGCCACCTCAAGCCCGGTACGTGGATCATCACTAACATCAAGAAAGGCTTCATCAATCGACAATTGCTCAACAACCGGCGCAGAATCGCGGAGGAAACTCATTATCTCCTGAGAGTGCTTGCTATATTGTGCATGTTGAGGCGAAATAACGATCAGATCCGGGGCTTTACGCAGAGCTTGCGCAGTAGGCATGGCCGAATGGATACCGAAGTCGCGGGCAGCATAAGACGCCGAGGAGACGACCCCACGTCCATCCGCTGCGCCACCGACAACGAACGCCCTCTCTTCCAAACCAGGGTTGAGCAGGCTCTCTACGGAGCAGAAAAATGCATCGAGATCGCAATGCAATATCGTTCTCTTCCAGGGTGACATCAGAAACCCTCTGCAAAAGCCACAAACATTCAGTTTCCCGTGACGTTAACGATAATCACAGATCACAATTCTGCAAACGATTGTTCAAGGATGATTCCAAATATAGTTCGCGAGTTTGTTATCAGGCGTATTGACACACACGGTCTCCTCAATAGAATCTATGTGGACCCAATCAGAGGAGGTATTACGTGCGAACCTGTACACAATGCAATAAACAATCCCCCGATA
>SOJU01000204.1 GCA_004376465.1 Anaerolineales bacterium
TTCGGGGGTATATCGTTTTCTGGGCATATGACCTCTCTCCATTGTCTGATCCTAACTTTACAACTGGATCAGTTTTTGGGGGTCAGGTCATCTACATGCCGCGGCAACAACGCAGCTCAACGTAATTGGGATATCGGGATTCCTTTAGAGAAGGGGGGGAGTGACCCGCTTAAAGTTTATGATTTGCATCTGGAAGATCGATAATGGGAAACATCAATCCTGTGAGAAGAAGCTCTTTTCACCAGACGACCGCTGTAACGCATTATGCACTCCCTGGAAAAGAGTAAGAAAATCAAACGGCTTCTCTATTATCGAGACACGACGTTCCTTAAGGAATTTCTGTATGCTCGGAGAGAGAATTCCACCAGTCATAAAGAGAATTCGATCTGCCATCCCCGGCAAGCGTTCTTCGATCTCTCGAAAAAATTCGATGCCGTTCATTCTTGTCATCGCTATGTCACAAAGGACCAAATCGTATTCTGAGCTGGATAGAATGCTCAATCCCTTAAGGGCATCCAAAACAGTATCGGTCTCATACCCCTCTCGCTGAAGGGCTTGTCGCATTACCTGGAGGATATTTTCCTCGTCATCAATGATCAGAATTCGAATCTTCTCTTGTCCCATTCCGTCACTCACCTCCAGCGTCGTATCTAAGCATCATCAAACCAACTTGCCCTTTTGGATATTATGACAAAATCCACACTCATTACCAGACATCAATAGACTATTCCATACTGGCATGATCCCCAGCATCAAGCCTTCAGCTCAGCCTGCAATGCCTCTTTAATATCGATCATCCCGACCCCGGATGATTATTCTTCTCGAATATCCGTGACTTTCCTAATACGCGCATAACAGCTCCGATCGTGTCGGCACTCGAGAGGTTGTCTGTAACAAAAATTTTGATGATGGCATTATCCGATCGACCTTGCTCGATCGCCTCCCCTAGCATGCGCAGTCCTCCATCGAAATGGTTGCTGATGTAGTGAGAAAGCGTGACGACGGTCTGACGAACGGTCTCTTCGACCACCAAGTTGTTCTTGAGTTGGTCCTTCTCGCGAGCCAAGCGGCTTTCCCGCAGTAAACGATTGACGGCACTTTGGGCTTCATCTACGATAAAGGGTTTAGGCAAGTAATCACGCACTCCGAGACGGAAAGCTTCCACGGCGATTTGTTCTGATCCATAAATGGTCATGAAAATCACCGGATCCACATAATCTGTTTGCCGGAGCTCGGGGAGCATTTCGATCCCCGTCAACCGGAGCATATTCATATCCAACATAATCAGATTGGGGCGATGATCCACTGCAGACTTGAGTCCTTTTTCGCCATCAGGCGCGGTGAGCGTATTGTAGCCCTATGGTTTCAGGCAGTAGTGAGTTAATAAATGTACGATTTCCGACTGATCATCGACAATTAAGATAGTTTCGATTGCCATTCTATCAGTTACTCATTGAATTTGTCCCACTCTACTGAATTGCGATCATGACAATATATGGCTAATGCACAGAAATCCAGGAAATGGAGACTCCAGCATAACTGTCTAGACATGAGGCACTAAGGATTATGATACTGGATAGAACTATATGTTCGAGGTGATAAATCTTTCATCTATCTCGATGATTAGACGAGCTGGTGTTGCACATGGTTTACCACACTCTGCATAATAGCCTTGAATGTTTCTGCCACTCCCAGGCTTGCTATCGCCACCGCGCCAAATGTAGGATAGCCTTCCACTCTTAACAACTTCTTCAAGATAACTGGATCCAACGAATTTGGAAGATCCTGTTTATTACATTGAAGGACGAGCGGAATATTTCCATATGCCACACCGAATGATGAGAGATGCTCTTTCATTTTTCTCCAAGATTGAAGATTGCTCTTCAATCGATCCTCGGACGAATCTGCAACAAATACAACCCCGTCCGCTCCGCGCAACACCAATCTTCGACTCGATTCGTAGTACGCTTTTCCGGGAACCGTATACAAATGGATTTTCGGAGATAAACCACCGATCTTCCCAAGTTCCAATTGCATGAAATCAAAGAATAGTGTGCTGTCCTCATGTGTCTTCAGCGAAACCAGCTCGGTTCGCCGCTTCGGATTTACTCCCGCGTGGATTTGCTCGAGGTTTGTGGTCTTCCCACTCAAAACAGGTCCATAATAAACGATTTTGATATTCAGCTCTCTAGATTGCCAGTTAATATACATTGCACTACTTCGACCAAAGATCTTCTAAAGCATGATCCAATTTATCTTGAAAGCCATTTTTGTCGAATCCCATTTCCTTTCCTGACCGCTTCGCTCTGGCCCCTATGATTTCTTCAATCTTGCTTACAGCTTCACGGACGTATTTCCTCGACCAACCCAGAGGAATCTCACTGAGCACCTTAACGAAGAGAACGAGATGCGGTCCTGCACCTGAGATAAATGTATGAGACGTCTTACCCTCGTGGAGTATCATGTGGTGATTTTGATATTCGCCTGTAACCCTTGCGATCTCCTGACTCGCCGCCAAATCACTCGAGATGAGAGCACCCCGAGATACCAGATTCATTTCTCAAGTACGCCATCCCAAGAGATGTTCTGACCTGGTGTGTCAGTGAGCAAGGCAAAAAGCACAGGTACACCTAGCACCAGATCGGAGAGAACGTTTTCTATCAAGCTCATATGCTCAGGATAGATCGTCGCACCGCCCTACAGATGATGATCAAATTGTTTCAACATGGTTCTAAGTCCCTGGTTTATTGACGAGGGCGCCTCGCCTCCCTTTTGCCATCATCGCTTGGATCAACCTTTCTTCAAAGCCGGACGCTACTGATTAAATGAATCTTTTGAAAGAATACCGGTCTGTATTGCCTCTTGAAAGGTGATGACGCTGGCTTTCTCCTCCAAACATTCGTCCTCATGTGCGTCGCCTTCCGAAGAGTCATCCATGGAATTGTCCACATCCGCATCCTGCCCGGATGCGAACAAGCTATCCAATTCCTTTTGAAGGTCTTCACCAGTCGTATCATCGAAGATTTGCTGCGGGCTGGCGTAATTTGCATCGCCGAGTGTTTGACGCAACTTTTGCGCTGCTCGCTGGGCGTAAAACCAAACGGATCCGATCCGGCTTACAAAGGGCCCGTTATCCAGTATCAGGATTACCAGTAACTGTTCTCCAATGTTGATCGCGTAAAGGCAATTCTTCAGCCCCTCACGGTACGCCAGGTTGATGGACTCTTTGTCGTCATCAAAGACGCGTCCCGATTCAATGAGCGTGGCCATGCCGCCTCCCAACAAGGAGGCGATTTGCTCTATCGAGTAACCATCTTCATCACCAATGTGGGCAATGACCTGGCCATCTATGTCTGCCAGGAAAATGCATCGAGTGCCGACGTCGTCCTGTAGCACCTCGAGTTGCTGAATAACCTCGCGATAGCGTTCGTCCGAAAGTATCAATATGCCCGGGCGACTGATTGCCATGTCACCAAGCGCATCCTCAACTACCTGGCGAAATGTGTTGATGCGCATGGGCTTCGTGAGATACCGATAGGCTTGCAGTCGGCGGGTCTCCGCTTGAAGTTCGTCGGTGCCGTAGGCGGTCATAAATACCACGCGCGTCTTTGGTCGAATGGATCGGATGGATTCGAGCAATTCCAAGCCATCCATGCCGGCCATTCCGTAGTCGGTCACCACCAAATCAAAGGAACCCTTTTCTAGATGTTTTAAGGCCGCTAAACCATCTGTCGCCGCCACGATTTCATACTCGGTTTTCATCCCCTTCAGGCAATCGCGCAACGCTGTTAGAAGGGACACATCATCGTCGACAATGAGGATGCGAGGATTTGCCATACATACCTCCATATACAAGCCCATCTTATCAACAGTGACTGAGTTCTGCGGTTAGCAATCGTTTGAGAAGGTTGGGAGATCAAAAAGGAAAGGGAAACCCAGCTTCAAGCTGCATACGATCGACGATATTGCATCAGAGATCTCGTGTGAGGATGGCTCTGATATCTGGGATAACCAACGTCTCATCCTCTAGTTCGACCATACCCCTGACCATATGGGACTTCAAAGGCATGCTTCGAGTACAGGGTCGATGGTCGAAGGGAAGACGTAAAATCCGGATGCCTGACTGAATGATAAAGGCCGTGATTACTCCCCTCTCCGCTTTTTCACCTTCAGACGGAATATCGATGATGCCATCGGATGCCCTCTAATTCGGACGTCCGTTAGCTTGATCTCGAGTGATAATGAACCGCGTTGGGCCTGAAGTCATCATAGGTGAAGTGGAATCAATCACCATGCGGGAGGCCAAATTGATCACGGGAACCGGCACGCCACGCCAGAAAAGAAGCCCTAAAATGAAATCTGGTTCGACTGGTACAGGAATCATGGGCATGGATACGAGAATCTCTGGTACCTGAGAGATACCGAGTCCGAACATGAGAGGTCTGTCGCCATAGCTGCTCTCCTCCAGGGAGAAAACCACCATCTGGCGCGGGTGATTAATCACATCATGCGACTGGGCGGAGGTGGTCGTTACATGATCGGCCATAGGTCTCATGCGGCGGCTATCCGTCCGGGCAATCTGAAGGGTAGCTTCCGCGCCGCGGTTATCCCGCCTGGCATAAGGGTGCAGCCGTTTCGATGAGAGAAGTAAGAACAGCTCCTCTTCGAGTTTAACGACACCTTGAAATAAACCGGATGAATGATCTGCCAGAATATCGGTGAAAGGATTGAGGTAGTCCGAAGAGACCTTGGCGACGTGCGAAACGCGGTCAACCAAAATGCCCCAGGGATGAGCTCTCTCCCATGTTTCTGAACGACCGACTCCGGGGGAGTGAATACGACGAGCCATTCGTTTTCGCGCCATCGGCCTTCTCCATTGGATGATCGAATATCCACATGCGACCGTCCCAAAATACTGATTAAGCTAATGACCGGGACCTGACGCCCGCCATCCGGCAACCATCCAACCAGGCCCTGCGCGTTCTCTAGATCGGGAACGGTTGCTTCGCTTGACGTGGCATCACTTTCATTGCAGAGGCGCATACGATCCGTACGGTGGATACTTTGCACGTAGGACAATTCAGATATCGAGAAATGGAAATACGAATGTAGCAGCCATCCCAAGGAGGGACAATTTAATATATATCGGTATTTCGACGATAGTGTTTCACGATTTCACTATGCAACGATGCTTCTCCAGCAAGATGATGTGCTTATTGAGAATATCAAGGAAATAGTTAGTTCAATTGATATTGCGATGGTTGATTCGGAAGAAGCAGAACAGATCAAAGATTGGGTATTGAGCAGATCAGAGACGTTAGAGCATAAGAAGGAACGCCTCTATTTTCAACAGCTGGATATTTAAGTGGATAATGCTAGATGTCCTGTTCCATGAGTTTCGGTACCCAAAGATATTAGCACCAAAGGGATCGAGGCGTTCCCGCGCCATCTGACCGCCGAATAATGCGTATCCGCATTAACACTAAACCAAGCTCTTTCCACCCGGCTATTCTTCTGCAAGCATGCATCAGATTTTACTGCCGACTTCAAGGTCCATGCATTAAGGCCCAAGGGAGGCAGGCGCCTACTTAAAAAGGTTGACATGTTATGAATTGATGTTTTTTTTGCATCCTTTTGAGGATCTTGACTTCGGGGAGGCCGTAATAGTTGAAATTAAAATCTTTTCCTATTTATTCGACTGGCAAGTAGGGTTCTATAGTTTCCTTCAGCTCTTGCATCGTGAACGGCTTTACAAGAAAGCCATTTGCTCCATCCTTCAGGGCTACTTCACGATCAATAGTAGCCGCCTTCGCTGTTACGAAAATCACTGGGACCTGAAACCAGAGCGAGTTAGACCGCAGATGTCGCAGAAATGTAAAGCCACTGATTTCCGGCATCATTAAATCTGACAGGATGAGGTCTGGTATAAGCCCTTCGAGTAAAGATAAGGCATCGGATACATTATTAGCAATAACGACGTTCAAGCTGATCAATTCAAGCAATTCTCGCATGACTTCACAGTAGGCAGGTTCGTCGTCCACGACTAGAACGGTATATTCTGTCACCACCAACTACTCATAGTATCCTCAAACAGGTAATACGTATGACACACAATAGCCTTATCTTCTGCAATGTTCATTGATCTTTACACAGGATCAGTAATTAATTATCAAGCCATCATTGC
>SOJU01000070.1 GCA_004376465.1 Anaerolineales bacterium
GGAGTTTGCCACAAGCTCCTCTCTCCCTTCCGAGAAAGCGCTCTTATAAATCCGCGCGGTGACGAGCGGGACAAAAGGAGTACGGTGGTCAGGACAAGGATCGAATCTATCCTTGAACTGCATAATATCGGAAGGGCGATGATGTCGGGTTGAAACCAAGGCACGCCCTGCGTGCTTTTTTCGTTATCCGGCTATCGCATACCTATTAGGAGGTACTTCAATGTCTACAGAAATCATCAAACGTGTACAAGAAGACGAGGTGAAGTTCATCTGTATGCAATTCACAGATGTCACGGGTGTCGTCAAGAGTTTAGACATTCCGGTCAATCGCCTGGAAGTTGCGATTGAGGAGGGTATCTGGTTCGATGGGTCTTCTGTAGAAGGGTTTGCGCGGATACAGGAAAGCGATATGCGCCTGATCCCGGACGTCAGCACGTACTGCATTCTTCCTTGGTCTCAGCCGGAACGTAAAAGGGCGCGTATATTCTGTGATATTTACTTGCCCGATGGAACACCGTTTCCTGGGGATCCACGCGGCGTGTTAAAACGTACCCTCTCGCGAGTCGCAGAGCGGGGTTGGCAGTTCAATATCGGACCAGAACCTGAATTCTTCCTTTTGCGCAGAAACGGACCGGATGCGATTCACCCTGTTCCGCATGATGTCGGTGGATACTTCGACTTCTCCGCGAGTGACGAAGCGCAGCAGGTTCGGGCTTCATTGATGGCGGCTCTTGCGAGCATGGGATTAGAGATTGAAATGGGTCACCATGAGGTAGCGCTCGGGCAGCATGAGATTGATTTTCGCTTTTCCGACGCCTTAGAGGCAGCGGACAATGTTGTGACATTGAAATATACAATCCGCGCCTTGGCCGCGCAGGAAGGGTTAATTGCGACATTCATGCCCAAGCCGATCTTCGGAATGAACGGCTCCGGGATGCACACTCATCAGTCGATTTTCGATTTGAAGGGAAAAAACCTATTCTTTAACGCGGATGACGATTATTACCTTTCTTCGATGGCTTATGGGTTCATTGCCGGACAGATCGAACACGCACGGGCATTAGCCGCAATCGTCGCCCCTACGGTCAACTCCTACAAACGGATTGTGCCGGGGTATGAGGCGCCGGTGTATGTGTGCTGGGCGCAAATTAATCGTTCGGCGATGATTCGCATTCCAAGCTATTCAGAAGGACGGGAAACCTCGATCCGTGTAGAACTGAGATTCCCTGACCCTTCCTGCAATCCTTATCTCGCATTCGCGGCGATGCTCGCTGCAGGCTTGGATGGAATTGATCGAGAGCTGCCGTGTCCACCGCCAGTGAATAATCTCAATATCTACGAGATGGAGGACCATGAGCTTCAGAAAATCGGCATCAGCCAACTCCCCGGATCGTTAGCGGAGGCGCTTCAGGAACTGGAGGGTAATTCCGTCATTAAAGATGCGCTTGGCGAGGAAGCCTATACAGCCTTCACTCGGGCGAAACAGGCGGAGTGGGATGAATATCGCACCCGTGTAATGGATTGGGAAGTCGAGTATTACCTCGAAACCGCATAAGCTGGAGGGAGGGTAAGGCGCTCTTTGTGAAAGGGTATGTTTGAATAGGGAACCCAGAAGAATGGTCAATCGAATACCAATTTCAGCAAACTATCCTAATGGGGCGAGCCAACGGTTCGCCCCATAGTATTTAATAGATCAGCCTAGGTGAAGCGGGCTGAAGTCAGTGTTGGTGTCGAACGTGTCAATTCTCTCTGCGCGCTTCAGGTTATTCACAACCAGATACGTCAACGGGGTAGCGAGTACCTCGTAGGTGCTTTTAACAAACCACTGAGCCAGAATGGCGGAGACAAGGACCGATGAGGGAAGAACACCGTAGAAGGCGATTGAGATGAAAAGCAGAGAATCTATGCCTTGCCCGATCAAAGTAGAACCGATCGTCCGTGTCCAGAGATATCGACCCTGTGTGAGGATCTTCATCTTCGCCAGAATGAAGGCGTTCACGAACTCGCCGACCAGATAAGCGATGAAGGATGCTAACAGCAGCCGGGGGGTGAAACCGAGTATCGCTTGGAATGCTTTAGCTGCCTCTTCTGGTCCGTTGAGCGCTCCGACTGTCCAGCTCGATGCGGGTGGTAGAAGCCCCGCAATCCAGATAGCAACGACAGCCAAAAGGTTGCAGCCGAAGGCGATCCAGATTGCTTGACGCGCTCGTCCATACCCATATACCTCGGTGAGTACATCACCAATAATATAGGCCACCGGAAACAAAATCACCGCGGCTGGAAGGATGAGTCCGAAGATCGTGACAACCTTCACGGCGATGATATTCGACACAATGAGCGTAGTGACAAATATAGAAAGAACAACGTGGTACCAGCGATAACCGATCATCCAGTTATTCTTCTCTTTCGCCGTGTTCCGCTTCAACTGTAATCACGATGCCACCGCGGACGTTAAACCTGCCTGAAACCCGGCACCAGCGTGGCTCTAGCGCTTTCACCAGGTCATCCAGGATCAGGTTCGAAACATGCTCGTGGAATACACCTTCATTTCGATAGGACCACAAGTAAAGTTTGAACGATTTTGACTCGAGAATCTTCTCCGCGGGGATATATTCAACGGTTATACGGGCAAAGTCAGGCTGCCCCGTTGCTGGGCAGATGCATGTGAATTCATCCGTTTCAAAACGTACTATGTATAAACGATCAGGATGATGATTGGGGAACGTCTCGAGTTTCCGGTCCGGTTCTACTTTTCCTCCAAGAATTGTGAGGCCATCCAAATCCGAAGCTTCTGTCATGATTCTATTCCTTTTTCTAGCACCGTTTCCCTCCTGTCACGAACTTCTTTCCATGTCCGGCAGTACGTGCAGAGATCGGGAGTCGATGTCGGTTGCCCGCATGATGTACATGGGTGAAGCATCCGCTCCACGTCATCACCTTCCGAAGTAAAAACCATCGTTTCCTTCGCTCGTAAAAAGGATAAGTAGAAAGATAGCTTTGCTCCCCGGCGGTCCGCCTCGAGCCTGTTCAGCAGTACTTTATAGTAGATGCTTTTTGCGCCATCAGCATGGGGACATTCATCATAAATGTATTCGATTCCCCGTAATAGGGCATAAGCTGCTGTTTCGCGCTCATAGAAACGGAAGAATGGTTTTGCTTTTTTTACTAAACCCGAGCGATTCGGAAGAACAGGCCCCTGACGTTGTAGGTAACCAGTTAGCCAGTTTAAGGTGTTTCCGAAGAGGACAGCGGCTTCATCATCCAAATTATGTCCGGTCACTAAAACGTCATAGTCATTTTCGATGGCGACGCGGTTCATAATATGCCGTTTGGAGAGCCCACAAATCGAGCATGGCCTTTCCCTGCCACGGCGTGTCATGGATGCTGCTGTGGGGATATCCAACCCTTCATGCTCTTCAATATCATAGATGATCAGATCCAGCTTGTGCTCGGCGGCGAAACGCTCAGTTATCCGTCTGGATTCGGCCGAGTAACCATTGCCGCCATCGATCCCTAACCCAATGTAGAGACCGTCAACTTGATAGCCCAACCGGGATAGTACGTCCCAGAGAACCAGTGAGTCTTTCCCGCCTGAGACTGCTACGAGGATTCGATCCTCAGGGATGAACATCTTGTTGTCGTGGATAAATCGCTGGGTTTGTTTGGGGATCCAATCGAGGAAGTGATTCTTGCACAGTGCCAGCTTGTGCTGGCGCATATGGATCACGGCTTTCTCACCGCATTTCCGGCATTTCATCGTCTGCTGCTGAAAGTCGGGGAGAGATTAATACGCGCCTCCTGAAATGACGGCGATAAGGCGAATTTCGTCACGTTCCTGAAGAATCTCATCGTCGGTCAGGAGCTCGCCATCACGTGTCGGCAGCACAGCTTCTGGCTGGATATTCAGTTGCAGGAGAGCGGAGCGAATCGTCATCCCCGACCGCACCTTGAACTCCTTATCTCGCAATTGAATACGTGCTGTCACCGGCTGTCCTTTCTATGAATGGATTGTACCCAGCGCGCAGGAGGGCGTCAACAAAACATGTGTAAGAAGGGGAGTGCAGTGCTGCTACCAAGTATTGGCAGGCGTCAAACGCGCTTTCAGGAAGAGGAAGGTTGTGGGAATGGATGGACTTTATGGAGACGCTGGCGATTAGGAATTGGCAGCGATCGTTAGGTAACCGCTTCTTCCAAAGTTCGTTCTTCCGCTCTCATCGCCTCGAAAGCAGCAACAGCGACCTCAATCATATCTGCGTCAGGTTCACGGGTGGTCAAGCGCTGGAGCCACAGATTTGGGGCGACCAAAGGTTTCGCCCAGGAGTAGCGTAATAAGCTCGACGAGAAGCGGATGTATTCATACGCCAGGGAGGCGAGAAGCGGGAGAAGCAGTATCCGGCTCAACAATCGCGGGATTAGCGGAAGTGGTCCGATTGCACTGAAGAGTATGATGGAGAAAACTACGACCGTAAGCAGAAAAGCCGTACCGCAGCGAGTGTGCTCCCTGGGGAAGCCTTGAATCTTATCCACCTCGAGAGGGACGCCGGCTTCAAACGAGTTGATGGTTTTGTGCTCTGCTCCGTGATAGCCGTATACCCTGCGGATTTCGGGGATGAATCCGATGGCCCAGATATACCCTATGAGCAGGAGGAGACGAAACAACCCTTCTACGGCATTTGACCAGAAAGGCGCCCAATTCAACCATCGCTCGAGCAAGTAGGCTGCCCCAGTTGGCAGGAGGAAGAATAAACCCACACCAATAACCAGCGAAAATATCAGACTCAAGGTGATCGCAAAGCCATCGAGTTGTTCATCCTCTTCCGATTGCATGTTGGCAGAGTAAGTTAACGCCCGCATGCCTAAAACCAACGCATCCCACAGGATGAAAAGCCCGCGGATGAAGGGAGTCTGGATAAGGCGGCTCTGGTAAAGAGAGCCAAGCGGCTGCATCTCAACCTGAATGGATTGGTCAGGAGCGCGAACGGCGACGGCACAGGTCTTTCGGCCGCGCATCATCACGCCTTCGATTACCGCTTGGCCGCCATAGTTGGGGAGACGTTCTTCCATAAGAGTTTCTTATCCCTTTGACGATTTGATTCCGGAGAATGTTTCGATGAAGTGAATGAAGGTCTCGATGCCGCGGTAGAAGCTGGGCAGGTGCTGTTTCTCATTCGGCCCGTGTATGTTGTCGTTGGGGAGGCCAAAGCCCAGCATGAGGCTGTCGATGCCTAGAATCTCTTTGATCAGAGAGACGACAGGGACGGTTCCTCCGGCACGAGTGTAGACGGGTGAGATGCCCCAGACAGTTTCCAGCGCCTGGGAGGCGGCTTTAACAGCTTCGGAATTGCGATCGATGATCGCCGGTGTTGCGCTGGATAAATCCTCGATTTCCCAAGTCATCGTGGGCGGGGTGTTCTCCTCCATGTACTTGATCAGGCTCTCTTTAATTCGGGCAGGGACCTGATCTGGGACGAGGCGCATCGAGACTTTCGCCATCGCTTTCGCTGGCAATACAGTCTTTGAGCCCTCGCTTGTAAAACCACTGAGCAAGCCATTAATGTCGAGGGTGGGGCGGGTTGTCGCCCGCTCCGTCGCAGGGTAGCCTTCTTCACCAAAAAGGGTTTGCGTGCCGGCGCTTTCCAGCCACCACTCATCTGAAAGGGAAGGAAGAATGTCTCGTTCCTCCTGTGTCAGGTCACGCACATCATCGTAAAAACCTGGCAGCAGGATTTTGCCCTGTCGATCGCGCATGCCGGCAACTAGCTGACAGAGCACAATCGCCGGGTTGTCGATCACGCCGCCAAATGTTCCGCTGTGGAGGTCCGAATTCTGTCCTTGAATCCGGATCTCGAAGTATGTCAAGCCGCGCAATGCGATGGTGAGCGCGGGTTGATCTGGAGTGAGTATCCCCGCATCGGTATTCAAACATACAGCGCTTGCCAGCAGGTCTTTGTGCTCTTCGATGAAAGCTGGCAGGCTCGGAGAGCCGATCTCTTCTTCGCCCTCAAACATGAACTTCAAATTCAGCGGCAAATGCGAGGCGTGAACCATGGCCTCCAGCGCTTTGAGAATGGCGACGAGCTGGCCTTTCATATCTGAAGCGCCGCGGGCATAGAGATTATCCCCCCGGACTTCAGGCTCGAAAGGTTGGCTCTCCCATTCATCGAGCGGATCCACGGGCTGGACG
>SOJU01000101.1 GCA_004376465.1 Anaerolineales bacterium
TTATGAGCCTAGCTCTTGAGCTCTTAATTTCAGCCCCCCGGACGAAACAAAGACCGTCAGGCTTTTCCGAATCCTTTGTTTCGCTTTGAACAAGATGAAAGATCCGGGCTTCCAACGAAGGCGTCAACAATGCGGACGGGATTAACTTCGCTGATATAGTCGTCCAGAGCTTCGGGAAACATGGTTATTTGGTCTCGATCAATGCCATCAATGTGGTGCATAGAAACCTCAGATTAGACGGAACCTAAAGATGGATGTATTATCGCATCAGAGAGGACTTTTCACACATTCTCTCGCTGGAGGCGACCGGGGAAGCGGCGCGATTTGCTTGCCAGGTTGTATGATCGGGTTGCTGGGATTGCCGGCGATTGACCGAGCCCCGGCGCCTCAGCTCAAAGCCGTTAGGCTGATTTAGATAAGTCCAAGGAGGTTTAAAATGGATTCCTTTATTTCGTGGAATAGTCAATCTCTTCAGGAATGGACCGAGAAGTTTGCCAAAGGACAAATAATTGAGATTAATGGCAATCAGACCCACTATATTGATGTAGGGCAAGGCGACCCATTGATACTCCTACATGGATTTTTCCTCGATTCTTACACCTGGTCCAAGAATGTAAAATCGCTTTCAGACCATTATAAGGTTTATGTACCGGATCTTTGGGGTTTCGGCTACAGCACGCGCGAACCGGTAGATTACGGTTATCAACTTTATGTTGATCAGTTGTTAGGATTTATGGATACACTTGGAATCGAACGAGCTTCGCTTGTGGGCCATTCCATGGGGGGTGGCACAGCTATTCTATTTACTGTTCAGAATAGAGATCGTGTAAACAGGCTCATTCTCGTTGATCCAGCGGGGATGCCAAGCAGTCTTCCACTAAGGGCAAAGCTTTTCAATTTACCAGGAGTGGGAGAGTTCCTAATGCAATTGAACACAGATGCCTTTAGGAGAAAGAACCTTGCCGACCTATGGATCCATGAAATGGAGAATATGTCAGATCATGATTTTGACAACTTAATGCGCTTTCAAAAGATTGAGGGTTCCACCGAAGTCATCCTTTCTATTCTACGAAAGCAGTTCTTTCATACACTTGGAGACGAGATAATTCAGCTTGCCAAACTAGATTTTCCAGTGATGTTAGTCTGGGGTCGAGAAGAAAAAAATATCCCTCTGGAACGTGGCAAAGCAATGCATCAAATCTTGGATGGATCTCGATTGGAGATTGTTGAAGCGGCGGGTCATATGCCAAATTTCGAGAGGCCCGAAACCTTCAATGGGCTAGCAATAGATTTCTTGGAATCGTGACGGAAATCCATCTCTGACGGAGTTGCTAGCTTATTTCGGTTACTTCGCCATAGTACTATTAGGAATTCGTAGAGTATCCCGAGATCACGATCTCGTTGAATATGCCATATAAGGCGCGTTACTCTCTGTTCTGAGCAGGTAGGCTCGGAGTTGTATTTGGGAGTTGAATCCAAGCCCTAATAAAGACTGCCAGCGTCAGACAATAGGTACCTGTTCGTCGCATTGTACAAACGCATTCCTCTCTCGTTTCCGAGTTCAACAACCATCATGCATGAAATCACGAAGTCAGAGTTGTCCCGTCATCTGAGGACCAAGCCATTATGACTCTCCTAAATCCTCTCTTTTCTCCATCTTGGATTTTGAAAGAATTTCACGTGACGATTGTCATGTGACGGGCCAAATGGCGCTAGCGAAGCCTGGTGTGACCTGTTATGTTGGCATAGATGTGTAAGGGCGCAATTAAAGTAGCGATGTTTTTTTCAGTGCTCGCACAGATCGTCCGCATTAGAAATCATTCGCTAAAGATGAGGAGTACGGAAGGATGGCAACCCAGTCATTGTCTCGGAAGGAACGAAGAGCCCTGCGCCTGCGGCGGGCTCAGCGAAGGAGAATCACAGCCAGTGTAGCGATAATGGGTGGGATTCTGCTGCTAGCGGCTGTGGGTTGGATGTTGTGGAGAAACCGGCAAGCGAGTGCCGTGGTATTCGATTTCAGCGCGGCAGATATCGCCAACGATCAACCACTCCACGCGGTGCACGAGATGGGCGAGGGGCCTCCAATCCCCTTCCTGCCCAAAGGGGATCCTCAACCGAAGATCGCCATCGAAGAACGCTACTTCGATTTTGGAACACTGGGCTCGACGGATGTCGTCACCCGGGAATTCGTGATCGCGAATGTTGGCGAAGCTCCACTCACGATCAGCCGGGCGTATACAACATGCGGCTGTACCATCGCTGATTTCACCTCCGCAGTCATCCCTCCCGGCAAAATTTCGATCATGACACTTGCTTTCGATGCGGGCTTTCACGATGTAAGCGGGCAGACGGTTCGCAGAGGGGTGATCATCGAGAACAACGACCCTGGAAATTCGAGCGCAGAGATCTGGGTCCAGGCCAGCGTGCGCAACAGCCCTTAGGGGGAGAGTCGTGGAAGCGGCTACTAGTAATTCTGAACTTCAAGGTGCAAATACCCGATCCTGGCCGAAGGTTCTTGCCTACGGCTTCGTCCTCGGTATCCTGGGATTACTGGGTTGGGGTCTCCTGCGGGCATATGCAGGACAGCTTGCGGAAGGTCCAGCACCAGATTTCACGCTTTATACATTCAATGGTCAAGAGATCACGTTAAGTGACTTAAAAGGGCAAGTCGTTGTGATAAATTTCTGGGCTTCTTGGTGTCCACCCTGCCGGGATGAAGCACCTTATCTGGAAGCCACGTGGCGCAAGTACAAGGAACAGGGTGTGGTTTTCCTGGGTGTGGATTATGTGGACACTGAGACGGAGGCGCTCGAATATATCGCGGAGTTTGATATTACCTATCCCAACGGCCCGGATATCGGGACACGCATTTCCCAGGCACTCCGGATCCAGGGTGTCCCCGAGACTTTCTTCGTGGGAAAAGATGGTACGCTTCGCGGTGTGAAAGTGGGACCTCTGTTCCCTCCCGAATTGGAAGAGAGGCTCATCGAACTGCTGGCCGAAAAATATCCTTGATCGCGTATAGATGAGAAGAACAAATTCATGGGAAAAGTAAAAGGGCTTGCCACCGCGGCGACCAAAGCACGGTATGGTCGCATTGCACCGATTTATGATCTGATGGAGATCCTTCCTGAGCTGCGTTACCGCTCCTGGCGAGCGCGGTTCTGGGAGATTGTCCAGGGCGAATTGTCTCGAGGAAGTCGCCTGCTTGAGGTCGGCGTTGGAACGGGAAAAAATATTCCTTACTGGCCTCAAGAATCTCACCACACCGCCATTGATCTCGTACCGGGAATGGTGGCTCGAGCCCGGCGACGGGCAGCGAAACTGGGAGTAGAAGCCGAGATCATGGAGGGGGATGCGCAATCCCTCCAATTCTTAGAGGACAGCTTCGACGCTGCAGCGGCGACATTTGTTTTCTGCTCGGTACCCGATCCGGTCCTTGGACTTCAGGAATTGGCTCGCGTGGTCCGACCCGGTGGATCCATATTCCTCATGGAACATGTCCGTTCCAAGAATCCCCGTATAGGAAAGTTGATGGACCTCGTCAACCCCATTGTGCGCAACCTGATGGGTCCGAATATCAATCGCGATACGGTGAGGAACGTAAAAAGAGCCAAGCTGGCGATTTCAAGCGTGATAGATCTGGATCGGGGCGGTATCTTCAAGATCATCCACGCACGGAATATAGCGTCATTAGGAGGAGACAGCAATTGAGGAGTCAAGGAAGAGTTTTAATCGGAATAGGGCTCATCGCACTACTGCTGGCGTCTTGCATTGGAGGCACTCCGGATCTCGTTTTAGGTGATACGGAAGTAGATCTCGGTGAGGTAGTCAATGGCGAGGTTTTAACGATCGAAATTCCGATTCAAAATACAGGTAACAAAGAGCTCGTCATCGAAGCGGTGACCACATCCTGTGGTTGCACATCAGCGGAGGTCAAACCGGCGAGGATCGCGCCAGGTGGTGAAGGAGTGCTCCACATCCAGTATGATTCAGGCGCGCACGGCCCGGAGGCCAACGGCCCTGTGATGCGCCAGATTTTTATCGCCTCCAATGATCCGGATCAACCGGAAGCCGAGCTCCGTATCCTCGCAAATGTGATTCCCCCCGAATCATGAGTTGACAAGCTCTAAGATCCCTGATCCTCGTAAGTGGGTTGGCGTTGGGATTGACCGCCTGCAGCACCTTCTGGCCATCTACGGGGATTGGCTCGCTCCTCGATGGTGGGATCGAATCCAATGGAGAGCGCATTTACTTCACAGCGACCACGGAACGTGGAACACGGATCCGCTCTCGGAGTGGATCGGCTTTTGACGGTATGATGGGACGGCAAACTTGCGCTTCCTGCCATGGCTCGGATGGCCAGGGTGGGGCGCATATAATGCACATGCAAGCGATGGATGCGCCCGACATCACCTGGGAAATGCTTAGCAGCCTGGAGCACGGCGGTCATGACGAAGCCGATGAAGATGCGGAAGAGTTACCCTAGGATGAGGAATCATTCAAGCATGCACTACGAGATGGAATCACTCCCGGTGGAGAAAGATTGTCATCAAACATGCCCCGGTGGGAGATTAGTGACGATGATATCGATGATCTGATCGCCTTCCTCAAGACCTTGCCTTGAGTGCGAGATCATCAATATGATCCAAGGAAAGCGAACGCCCGGCATTATGCCGGGCGTTCGAGCTGTCAGCGGTGAAACGACCTTATAAGATTAGGATACTACTACATAATGTGCGCATCAGCGTGCCAGTTCGGATTCGATTACCTGAGCAAAGCTGCTCAGGGGTTGGGCACCGACGAGCGGAATGCCGTTGATAAAGAAGGTCGGCGTGCCCGTGACTCCGAGATCGACCCCATCCTGGAAATCCCCCCGCACCTCTCCCGCATACCGCTCGCTGTCGAGGCAATCCTCAAGTTCAGCCGTATCCAATCCTAAGTCGGAGGCGTATTGCCTGAAGCCACTCCTGTCTAGGCCGTAGCGCCCCGAGAACAACGCATTGTGGAACGCCCAGTAATCCCCTTGTTCCGCTGCGCAGTTCGCCGCTTGAGCTGCTTGGAAACCAACCTGACCGCCGCCCACGATAGGGAAATCCCGATACACGAACCGGATCTGGCCTGCATAGGTGTCCATGAGATCCGTGAAGGTCTCTTGATGAAACCTCTGACAGAAAGGGCAACTGAAATCGCTGAACTCTACGATCACAACCCGGGCATCGTCTAGCCCGAGTGCCGGATCATCATCCATGCCAACCTCTGATCGGGTTGGGGTCCGCCCACCGATCACCTCCGGGCGTGTATCCGGGTTTGGTGAAACCACACTTTCAGCGCTTCGGCCCCAAGCCAAAAAGCCACTGGCCAGTCCGGCGACAAAGGTGAGCGGCAGTAGGGCTGTAAAGAGATGGCTGCGTTTGAAGCGGACATACTGCTCAGTAGATGGTGGTGAAGTTGAAGAAGTTCCTGCGGATTCGTTCTCCGATTGGTGTCGTTCTTCCATGTGTGCTCCTTTGGGTCAATGATGCATTCCAAAACGATTGAGGGCAATGCGCATTTTGGCTTGATGGGTAGGGGGCATATTCCCGGATGTGAAAACTACTCCTGGATAGGTAAACATGCGTATACCCACTATGTAAGAGTAGCCACACCCAACTTGCCACCAACGGTCAGCCACGCGGAATCTAGGGCGAGAAGAATGTACGCATGGATACCGTAAC
The DNA here is from genome assembly GCA_004376465.1 of Anaerolineales bacterium. Taxonomy (GTDB): domain Bacteria; phylum Chloroflexota; class Anaerolineae; order Anaerolineales; family E44-bin32; genus E44-bin32. The sequence continues at coordinate 5,718 of SOJU01000101.1, forward strand.
CCAGATACTAAAACCCCGGACCAATTGTCGTTGCACGGGAAATAGCCCTGAGGTCAGGGTATGGGATCAAGAAACGAGAGGCCACACTGGAATCAGAAGTGCTGGCAGAACTTAATGCTTGGTGCACAGCGGGCAGACCGGAATGTAATGAAATTGAAATGCAGAATTGGACCTGGAATGACTGGTCAAAGAATGGTATTGGTGGAGGCCCCATTGGCCGAACGAACTTAGGAGGTTACATACGTCAATATGCCTATAGATGTCTAAGCCGAATAAACCTTTTATCGAGATATGAAAAACTCTACGATTTGATCATCGAGGCATCGCTGCAAACCAACCATAAGCAGTGAGAGTTGGTGTGCCATGAAGCCGAAAACGAAAAATACCCAGCTTGATCGGAAAGATGAGATCCTGCGCAGGTTGAGATGCACCGAAGGCCATTTGGGTGGAATCGTACGAATGGTGGAAGCAGAAAGACCAAACCCGGCTATCCTGGCTCAACTTGGAGCGGTAAAGGGAGCATTGGAAAAGGTCACTCTTTCTCTACTCCAGCAGCAAATCTATGGGATGTTCTCTGCTCAGGAGATGATGAAGGACAACGAGGATCTCGATGCCTTATTGGAAGATGTCGCGGAGCTTATGTTGGCTTTGCGACTGCGTTACGCAGTATCTCAGCGCAGGATTGGGATCGGTCCAAGGCATGCCAATGTATTGCCTGATTGAGTCCTGAATGAAAGAAATGGAGGAATCAAGGTGAACAGCGAAACGATGATGTTACCCATTGAAGGTATGACCTGCGCGTCTTGCGTGACGAATATCGAGCGGGCTTTGATGAAGGCAGAGGGAGTCTCGGAGGTAAACGTAAACCTGGCCACGGAAAAGGCCATGGTTTTATCTTCAAACGTGGACTTGGTGCTGGGCGAATTGGTCCAGGCTATAAAGAATGCTGGCTATGACGTACCCCTAGAACGCATGCAATTGCCGATCGGCGGCATGACGTGCGCTTCTTGCGTTGCTCATGTTGAAGGCGCGCTGGGTGATGTGCCGGGCGTGGTGCAGGTGAACGTCAGCCTGGCGACGGAGAAGGCATCCGTCACATTCATCCCTGGCCTGGCCGGATTGGCCGAATTCAAAGATGCGGTTGGATCAACCGGATATGAAGTGTTAGAAGCCGTTGAGGCTGGAGAACAGGAGGATGCGAACGAGCGAAAAATGCAGCAAGCGCGATTCCGCATGATCGTGGCTTGGGGATTTACCACCCCGATCATCCTTTGGATGTTTGCAGAGATGTTCTTCGGAATCGTGTGGCCGAATGCATTCATCTTCAATCTGGGTATGATTCTGCTCTCCCTGCCGGTGCTGTTCTGGGTGGGTCGCAGGACATATACCGCTGGTTTTAATGCCATCCGTCATGGTGCCGCAAATATGGATACCCTGATCGCGCTGGGAACTGGGGCGTCCTTGCTGACTGGCCCGGCATATTTCTTTTTCCCAGTCGCGAACTACGCAGGTGTGGCAGCCATGATCATGGCTTTCCACCTGACTGGACGATACATCGAGGAGACAGCCAAGGGGCGGGCTTCACAGGCCATCCGGAAGCTACTCGAATTGGGGGCCAAGACGGCCAAGATTCTCCGTGATGGGGAGGAAGTCGAAATCCCCATCGACGAAGTCGAAGTCGGGGATACGATCATTGTCCGACCAGGGGAAAAAATCCCCACCGATGGAGTCATTGTTGAGGGCATGAGTGCGATCGATGAGTCGATGGCCACCGGCGAATCGATGCCGGTCAATAAGGGTCCGGAAGATGAAGTGATCGGCGCGACGGTGAACCAGGAAGGTTTCCTGAAAATTAATGCCACGAAGGTGGGCAAGGATACTTTCCTTTCTCAAGTTATCAAACTGGTGGAAGAGTGCCAGGGCTCAAAGGTTCCAATCCAGGAGTTTGCGGATAAAGTTACCAGCGTTTTCGTACCGATCGTGATTGGGGTCAGCCTGCTGACGCTGCTGTCGTGGCTGTTCCTTTCCACCCCGATGTCAAACCTGGTGCAATTGGGCTCGTTCCTGCCGTGGGTAAATCCGAACGTAGGTGTTATCACGTTAGCTATCGTCTCAATGGTAGCGGTGCTCGTGATTGCATGCCCTTGTGCGCTTGGGCTTGCGACCCCGACTGTATTGATGGTGGGAAGTGGCATGGGGGCAGAACGAGGCATCTTGATCCGGAATGGTGAAGCTATCCAGACAATGAAGGATGTGCAGGTGGTGATCTTCGATAAGACAGGCACCCTCAAGAAAGGGCGCCCGGAGGTTACGGACATCGTCACTGTGGATGGGGTCTCTGAAACAGAACTGCTACATTTCGCGGGCTCCGCAGAGCTCGGAAGCGAGCACCCGCTGGGCCGCTCGATCTTCGAGAAGGGAAAAGCGCTTGATGAAGATCTCGAGCAGCCCAAGAATTTTCAAGCGGTGCGCGGGATGGGCGTGAAAGCTACTATAGGAGATCACATGGTTTTGGTCGGTTCCCGCCGCTTGATGCGCGAGTACGATCTCGACCCCACAACACTGGAAAGCACCATGGAGGCGTTGGAGGATGAGGCGAAGACCGCCATGCTAGTTGCAGTAGATGGTCGATTGCTGGGCGCGATCGCCGTTGCCGACACCCTCAAAGAGGATTCGGTGGACGCCGTTCAAGAGTTGCACAGAATGGGACTTCAAACGGCGATGATCACGGGCGACAACCAAAAGCACGGCTGAGGCGATCGCCCGTAACGTGCGCATTGACCACGTGCTGGCTGAAGTCCTGCCGGACGGTAAGATCCAAGAGGTACAAAAGATGCAGGAGCGTTATGGTCTGATCGCTTTTGTCGGAGACGGGATCAACGACGCGCCAGCGTTGACCCAATCTAACGTCGGAATCGCCATCGGAACCGGCACAGACATCGCCATCGAAGCAAGCGAATCACCCTTGTCCGGGGTGAGATTAGCGGTGTGGTGGAATCGATCAACCTCAGTCGCGCAACGTTCGCAAAGATCAAACAGAATCTCTTCTGGGCTTTCTTCTACAACGTAGCCATGGTTCCATTGGCGGTCATCGGATGGATGCACCCCGTTTTGGCAGAGGTTGCTATGGCGACGAGTTCAATCACCGTGGTCTCGAACGCCAATCAACTTCGTAAGGTAGATATCCGTCCCTCGTATGAAATTGAGCAGGAAACCGCTGAAGAGAGAGGCTTGACGGTCTCGACAGCGCAGGTCGCTGCATGAGCTAACCGAGAGGAAGCGTTTACGCGGAGGGCGGTAGGCAAAGCGATATATCGGTGTGTGTTCACAGGCAAACCTGTAGGAAAGAAAGGATTTGAGCGCTTCATTAGGGTGCTAATCATGCTTCCAACCGTGTTTCGTTGGTTTTATCAGAGAAAATTAGGACACACTCAATCTTGAATGACTCGTTCCGAAGGGAGGGATAGACTGAGAAAACGACCCTGTTAAAACTTGTAAACCCGATCCTTATAATTCGACGGAGGTTAGATCGATATGGTGAAATGTCCTGTATGCGGCATGATGGTTGACGAAGCGACCGCACCAAGCATGGAGCACAAAGAGAAGAAGTACTTCTTCATGAATGAAACCCACAAAAAGATGTTTGAACAAGATCCCGACAGATACGTCAGAGACGACGAGTCTATGCATGGACCTACGATGTTTCTTAACAATCAATCTGACCGCAAAGGCGGTTGCTGCGGTTAATGTGTAGGGTTGGGTGCGATCTGACTCGTCATCGCAGATCCACAATCTCGGACCTTAGGATCGCACCCGCCTACAGCGAAGGTCGGTTTTCAACTTACACGCTTTTGGATTCACGTTCCCACCAGAAATCAAGCGGGGAACGCGCTGTTTTTTATATTCAGTTCTCACCTTGAAAGCGAGGGGGAATGTTCCTGATCGATAAAGGGATGGCGAAAATCAAGAGGCCAAGCCGTCGGATCGCCCATGGTGGCATAGATTCAGTATTTGGGCTATGTGGGTACCTTTGTCTACATCAGTTCCCAGGGCTAATCCGCGTCATACTGTTTTCGTGTTAGCGAGTGTCCCCTGACCGCTCAGATACCCCAAGTAAGCTGGCACCAAGGGCAACACACACGGACTGAGGAATGAAAGTGCGCCCGCTGCCACCGCGGCCAGGTAAGTCGGGACCGATGCGCCGCCGCCGAGGGGGAGATCAAGGAACAAGCCATTGCGTTGGGCCCAGATGGCGATGAGCGTGATACGGTTGGTGAGCATGAGAATGCCGATCGCGATGAGGAGGAGACCGCTGGCCCATTGAAAGAATCGTACATACTTCTGCATCCTGTGCACAAGGATGAGGGCCCGATCCAGAAGGACAGCTAACCCCAAGAAAGGCAGGCCTAAACCAAGCGCGTAGCCGGACGAGAGCACCATGGCTTGGCTTGATGTTTCCTGACTGAAGCCGAGAGTGAGAATCGCTCCAAGCGTAGCGCCCACACAGGGGGTCCACCCTGCAGCAAAAAGCACACCGAGAAGTCCTGAGTTGGCCAAGCGATTAGCACCCCAGCGCCGCACCTGGGGGCGGGTATCCGCCATTAACCATGGTATGCGGAACACGCCGAGCGTCACCAACCCGAATAAGATGACAACAATCCCCCCGAGTTTACCGAGAAAGAGTTTGTACTGACTGAAGGCTTGTCCCAACAGCGTGGCGCCGCCACCCCACCCGATGATGAACACCAGGGAAAAGCCTCCGACAAAGAAAAGTGCATACCCTAAGGTCCTGATGCGGGTTGGTTTGGACGCAGATGTTGGGGAAGGATCGCTCATAACGGTTTCTCTCGGCGGCGGATTAGGAGTATCGAGAGCGCAGCCAGAGCGACGACAGCCATGATGGTTTGGTTGATGTTCAGCCCAGCTACCTGAGAAGAATCCAGCCGCAGGAACTCCAGGAGGAAGCGGCCGATTGGATAGATGACGAGGTAAGCCAGAAAGATCCCCCCTGCCCGAAGGCGATCGGCGAAGCGCCAGCCGAGCCAAAGCAGGAAGAACACATTCGCCAAGTTCCACAGCGATTCGTAGAGAAATAACGGGTGGTAGGTCGCCTGCTCCATGTAGCCAGGGAGGCGGTGATGTGGTCCGATAAAGATCGCCCACGGCAGGTCTGTCGGCGCGCCATAGAGCTCTTGGTTTACAAAGTTCCCCCAGCGGCCGATCGCCTGGCCTAACGCCAAAGCAGGGGCAGCGATGTCCACCCAGGAGAGGAACGAAATGTTCCGGCGTTTTGAAAAGGCGAACAGAGCAATAGCGCCTCCGATGACCGCGCCGGGAATCCCCAGTCCTCCATTCCATATTGCCAGGGTTTCCAGTGGATGCGTGAGATAATGCGCAGTTGTGATGCCGCGCTCAACCATGGAGGGCGGGGGGGTCAGGATATGCCAGAGACGTGCACCAATGATGCCCCCTATGAGAACCCAGATCAACCCATCCCACACTAAATCGGGGTTCTCCCCTCGTCGGCGCGCGTTGAATTGAGCCAGAAAGGCGCCAGCAACAGCGCCCAGCATGATGATGATGCCGTAAAATTGGATCGTCAATGGACCGAATTGGAAAGACATAAATCACCTCGCAAGTGCGCACTCCGATTTTTTTTACCACTCCAGCGGTTTGATAAAAATAACCAGGCCGCTTATAAGAGGGCGATAGGAATTGTCGATATGTGACCGAATTCGTGCAGGAAATGAGCTGAAGCCGATCAACCACGGATCATCTGCGGGAGGGGGCTGAATATTTTCTGAACGAAAGATGGATCTTGTGTGACACTACCTACCCGGTATGTGGATGTGGACATCTCAATCGAATTCCAACATGGTTTTCAACCATTCTAATGATCGAAGGGTTTGTCCGTAAGCCGCTTTTTAGCGGGCGCCTCGATAGGCGATTATGCTCGTGGGGGTTTGGAAAGAACCTTGGCGATGTGTGATAAATGTCACGATTTTATCGTGATACGCCATTTGGCCCTGTTCCCGGCCGACAATCTCCCATACGCTTATGCAGGCCACTCACCGAGGAGGAAAATCGCGCCGTGCCCACTTTTAAACGTATGTTGATACCAATCGTATTCGGATTTGCGGGCATGCTCACTCTAACCGGAATCTACTTCGGCATCGTCTCTCTTGCCGAGAGCCCGTCCCATGCAATTGAGTTGTTCTTGGAAGATCGTTGGATCGTGACCCCCATCATCTTGGGATTTGGGATCCAGGTGACGCTGTACGTCATCATGAAGAAACGCCTCTTCATCCCCGTACCTGATGTCGGACCGAGTGGAGCACTCACAGGAGCCGGAGGTGGATTCTCAGCCACGGCGATGGTCGCCTGCCGCGCCCATCATGTGACTGACGTTCTTCCCTTATTGGGGCTCACTGCCGCGGCAACCTTTTTGGCTGAGTACAGGCTTGCTTTTATGGTCGTTGGCCTGGGGACGACGATCCTTGGGATCATCGTTATGCTGACCATTCTTTACCGCGAACGGCGCAAGGTTTTACATATGCTCCTGTCCACAGCGGAGGTCGCATAAAGATGAGTGCTCGAATGATCCATACACGCTTTCGCGCGCCAAAGTCTATGAGCTGCTTGAGCCTTCCACGTTTGTTCTTGCTTGTTATCGTCTTTATTTCCGGCTGGATGTTAAGCGGATGCAGTCGTTCCCCAGGTGCCGGTCGAGATTCGGAGTTAGTCGGAGGTAATGAACCCGCAGAGCAAGCGGATTCTTCGCCACGATCACAAGATGCGTCGCGTGTGGATCGCCAAGGCGCGGTGGAATTCGTTGTAACACCAATGGATACAGCAGATGGATCAGAGGAGTTGCTTCGGTTCGATGTGAGCATGAACACTCACTCGGTCGACCTCTCGATGGATCTGGCGTAATTGTCCACTTTAGCGACTGACCTCGGCCTGCAAATAGATGCAGATTCCTGGACTGGGGGAAGCGGTCACCATGTGAGCGGGCAGTTAATTTTCCCAATGCGCATCCCGGATGGATCTGCGCTGCTAGAGGGTGCGCAGGAAATTACCCTCACGATTCGCGATGCTGATGCCCCTGAAAGGGTCTTTATATGGCAAATATCCGAAATCCCCTAAAGTGGAGGCCGTCCCCTGGTGTACTTGGGGCTCTACTAGGGTTAATGCTGATTATCGGCGCCCCCCTATCTACCTATGCAAGTGAAGACCCACCTAGTAAGGTCCATATCTACTTCAGTGCAGGCTGCGTAGACTGCTGGCCCTACGTCGAGCAGGTCATGGTCCCTACCCTGCGCGCAGGCGGTATCTCTGCTGAGGTCGAGATCCATGACTACACCGTCCCTGCGGAGCGGACGCGACTGCTAGAGATGGCGGACAGCATTAAGTTGCCGCGTTCGATTGCAGATTCACTGTATGTGTTTGTTCCCCTTCACCAAGGGCAACTGGTCATCCTGGGACATGTGCCTCCGGAATTGATTGAGCAGGTCCTGGGAAGCGCGAATCTCCCGCCGCGCCTCGTGATCTGGCAGCCGGAAATGCATGGCGACCCCACGGAATACAGGTTGTGGGCTTGGGCAGGGGATGTCGTGACATTTGATATCAATACTGCTTTCGAGGAGGCGTTACCCGAAGTACTTGTTTCACAAGGGCGGCTCCCTGTTGGACTAGCGAATCTCGGCCAGCTTCTCCCGGCTGTGATCGTTACAGGACTGGTGGACTCGGTTAACCCATGTGCATTCGCTGTGATCCTGCTTCTGCTTGCGTTTCTCTTCACCATTCGGGAGTCGCGTAAGCACATCCTTCAACTCGGTTTGGTGTACATCGGGATGATCTTCCTGGTCTATTTCGCCATCGGTCTTGGAATCTTGCGGGCAGTGCGCTTCTCGAGCGATCCCCACTTCGTGGCGCGCGCCGGCAGCTGGATCCTGATTGGCCTGGGGACGGTTAACCTTATCGAGTATTTCTTTCCGCGTTTTCCGATCAAGCTGCACATGCCGATGATCGCCGGCCAGAAGACAAACGAACTGCTTAAAAAAGCCACTGTGCCTGCCACGGTAGGTGTGGGGATCCTGGTGGGTTTGTGCACCTTCCCATGTTCCGGCGGCGTCTATGTCTCGATCATCACCTTGTTGAACGCTAAGACAACTTTGGGGTGGGGAGTTGGTTATCTGGCGCTTTATAATGTCCTCTTTGTCATGCCCTTGATCGTGATCTTGTTCGGCGCCGGGAATCGTTTGGTCGCGAAACGGTGGGCGCGCTGGGAACGCGAACATTCACTCAAGATTCGCCTTTGGTATGGCTTGCTCATGGTGGGTTTGGGTGTCGTGATGCTGCTCTGGGTGATCCAGTAAGAGGAACCATGCGCAGATTCATCAGCATATTTATGCTATCGAGTGCGTTACTCCTACCCGCCGGTCCAGGATTCGCGCAGGAGAGTACACCTACTCCTGAAGAGGGTATTACCGTTCAAGGATTTCTATTGAACCGCACAACAGGTGAACCTGGTCCCGAAGGCATTGAAGTTATGCTTCACGCCTGGGATGAAAGTGGGACTGCCCGCGGGATGGTGCACAGTGTATCCGGTTCTAGGGGGGAGTTTATAATTGAGGGTGTGACCGTGGAAAAGGGTCTTTTCTACGCGGTGATGGCAGTGTACCAGGGTGTGACGAATCTCTCCGAAACGTTTGTGGCCGATGAGAACGGTAGGCTACCGGAAATTGAGGTTCCTATCTATGAGACGACGACGGATACGAAGAATATCAACATTGACCTGCTTCATCTCGTCATTGGAACAGGTCAGGGAGGGCTCACGGTCGCGGAATATTACGCACTCTCCAACCAAGGGGATAGAACCGTTGTCAACTCCGGTGCTCTCGAGCAAGGACGTAAAGACACATTAGTATTCACCCTCCCACCGCATGCTGCGAATATTTCCTTCCCTTCTGCAAATCCTAAAAGATATCGAGTTTTTCCAGGCGGTTTTGTCGACACAAACGGTATAACCCCGGGCGTCGGCACCAGTCAGATTGTCCTTACTTATGTCATACCTTACGAGGATTCATTAACCCTCACTCGCCTCATCCCTTTTGATATCAACGAGATCAAAGTTTTTATACCCCATCAGCTTGGACTACAAATTGAAGTGCCCGAGAGCAACGATCAGGGCGTAGAGATCCTTGGTTCGAATTTAGAAGCATATGATGTGTATAACCTCGGGCCGTTGCAGCAAGGTTCACAATTTGAAACGATCGTGACTGGAACCCTGCCGAGCCTTTCCTCAGACAGTCAGGGTACAAGTACGGTCCGAGATAAGACGGGCACATGGATCCTCCTGGGCGTTTCCATACTCGGCATGGCGCTCATTATTGGGGGACTGTGGTGGTGGCGGAGAGTCGAGGAGATAGGTGATGAAGAGGTCCTTGGGCCGGAAGACACTCTGGTTGAAAACTGATCGATGCGAGTAAAGTTGACGGCACACTGTCCTCTAGATTAGTAAATTACCCCGCAGCACACCGTCCTGGTGTCTCAGGAAGCTAAGGGGCATTAGTCCCACAACAGAATTTGACTTTCGTCTCGTTCCTCTTCTTGATATTGAATGTATTTCCTTATCACCTCTGCTGTCACTTCATCTCCTACACTTCGTACAAAGTACCCGGCCCCCCAGAATTCTCCAGCCCACAGTCTTTTGCTTAGTTGTGGGTACTTTTCAAAGATCTCTCGTGCAGAGATGCTTTTCATGCTCTGCACTACTCTTGTTGGCGAGTATTTCGGTGGTGTATGTATGAAAAGATGCACAGGATCCTTTTGGACAGACATCTCCTCTATTTGCCATTCATACTCTCTCGCAATCCTTAGGAAGACCTGCCTGGCATATTCCGCAACTTCGCCTGCCAAGATCTTCTTTCTATACTTCGGTACCCATACAATGTGGTACTTAACATCGTATACAGCGTGTTTCGTTCGTCTTATTAGGCTCATACCCCTATCTTATATCTTTTTCTATTTCTGCCATCCTCATTCGCCCGCATTCATCCTGGCAGCAAGCTACCAGGTATTCTGCGGTGTACGAATAAAGGAAGGCCCGCCCTATGGTTCATTAGGCGAGCCTTCCTCACATTTTCTACGCCTGTCTTCAGGCCGTAATTTTCTCTCTGCGCATCAGTTGAGCGTTTATGGCCACGATCACCGTGCTCAAAGACATCAATAATGCCCCGAGCGCCGGTGAGAGCAGAATTCCCCAGGGTGCGAGGACACCCGCTGCCAGCGGTAATGCTACAACATTGTAGCCTGTAGCCCAGATCAGGTTCTGGATCATCTTGCGGTAGCTGGCACGACTGAGCGAGAAGATCTTGACGACGTCGAGGGGGTTGCTCTTGACCAGGATGATGCCCGCCGATTCGATCGCTACATCTGTCCCACTGCCGATGGCGATGCCCACGTCCGCTCTTGTGAGCGCGGGCGCGTCATTGACGCCGTCCCCGACCATGGCTACTTTCCGGCCTTGAGCCTGCAACGCGGACACTTTCTGATCCTTATGCTCAGGGAGCACTTCGGCGAAATACTGATCGATTCCCAGATCTTCCGCCACGGATTTCGCAACGGCTTCACTGTCACCTGTGAGCATGGCCACCTCGATGCCCATCTCGTGCAGGCGATCGATGGCTTGCTTGCTCTCCGGACGAATGACGTCGGCGAGGGCGAAGCTGGCTACGACTCGATCCTCCTGGACAAGATGCACAACGGATTGGCCCTTCTCGCTGACTCGAACTGCGAATTGCTCCAGATCCCCTTGTAGCGAGAGTTCCAGCATATCAAGGAGCCGGGGACCGCCAATATAGACCTTATGACCCTCAGATTTGGCGTGTACACCACGCCCCTTGATCGCCTCGAACTCGGTGATTTTGGGGAAGGATACACCGCGCTCTTCGGCAGATGTGCGAATGCCCCTGGCGATGGTGTGTTCCGAGTCCCCCTCGATGGCCGCCGCCAGGGCAAGCGCCCGGTCCTCAGACCAGTCGTCGGCGGTGGCGATATCGACCACACCGAATTCGCCCTTGGTGAGGGTGCCGGTCTTATCGAAGATGACCGTATTGATCTCGCGCGCCTTTTCAAGCGCAAGCCGGTCGCGCACCAGGATCCCGTTGTTAGCTCCCATCTCTGTGGTGATGGCCACGACCAGCGGGACGGCAAGGCCGAGGGCGTGCGGGCAGGCGATGACAAGAACGGTCGCTACGCGTGCGATGACCTCGACACCGAATCCGACGCCTATCGTCCAGGCGATGCCTGTGAGCAGAGCAACACCAATGGCGATGTAGAAGAGCCATCCGGCGGCTTTGTCAGCCAGGATCTGTGTGTTGGATTTGCTCTGTTGGGCTTCCTCCACCAGGCGCATGATGCCTGCAAGCGCGGTCTCGTCGCCGGTGGCCTGCACACGTACCCGCAGGCTGCCATCACCGTTGATGGATCCCCCGATGACCTGATCGCCCAGACCTTTCGACACCGGCATAGACTCCCCCGTGATCATCGCCTCATTAACGTCTGAATCGCCCTCCACCACATGACCATCCGCCGGAATACTGGTGCCAGGTCGAACCAGGATGAGATCCTCCGTCCTGAGCTCGCTCGTCCTGACCTCCTCCACCTCACCGCTCGGGCTGATTCGCTCGGCGGTGTCGGGCATTAACTTCGCCAGCTCATCAAGCGCGCCGGATGCCTGTCTCACACTGCGCATCTCCAGCCAGTGGCCCAGCAGCATGATGTCAATTAGAGTCACAAGCTCCCAGAAGAATGTTATCCCCTGCGGAATAAAGAGCGCGGCCAGACTGTAAATGAAGGCTACGCCGATAGCCAGGGAAATGAGCATCATCATCCCTGGTTGTCGATTTTTCACCTCCGGCACGGCCATTTGTAAGAACGGCCAGCCTCCATAGAAGAAGATGATGACAGCGAGGACGGGGGTGATCCACTCACTCCCGGGAAAAGTCGGCATCTCGAATTTGAGCGTATCCTGCACAAACGGGCTGAAGAGCAGAACGGGGATCGAGATCAATGTGCTGATCCAGAAGCGTCTGCGAAACATCTGCTCATGGCCTACGTGATCTACAGAATGGTCATGCGCCTCTTTGTCTTGTAGACCATCACCGTGGTCTTCAAGATGGCCATGCACATCATTGTCCCGAGGGCCGTCGCCATGATCGTGGGCCATGGGGTCGATGCTGTGGATATTCTCTTCAGCATGAGGATGTTGTTCGTGATCTTCGTGTTGCATGCATAACCTCACTTATAAATATCCATACAATCCCGGAAAGCCCGAACCTGCATGAACAGCTATGGTGGAGGGGGATCATGAACTAGTGCAAGTTGATCCATCGCCAGCCGAACCAGCTTCATGGTGCTCTCATCAATAATGCCATCAGAGGGTGGGGCTAGCGAGACATTCGTCCCATCATCGTAACCATGGACCTCCAGCGATATTGGGGGCTGCCCTTCCTGTCGCACGATGTAAACGATGTACTGACAAGTGCAATGAGAGGTCCCGTGATTTGGACAGGGGCAGAGTTCTGGATCCAATAGCGACCCACGCGCGGATTGCAAGTCGAACGATTGGACTGCAATAAGACCAACCTCTTCTAGGGCTCGCCTCAGAAGAGGTTGCACATCAGACCAAGGGAGGGGGAGGGTGAGAAGCGTAACCATCGTGAACTCTTTTGAAGTCTACCGACTTTCTCAAAGATTTTCGAGCGCGTTCTGGCGGCACACGAAATAGGCAAAATGGCGTTCCCCGCTGTGAAGGGATTATTCAGTCCCGCCATAAAGGGGGAGGTGGGTTGTAATCTGGGTTCCTTGATTCGGCTCGGAGTGGATATCCAAGCTCGCATTTATCAATAATGCCCGCTCTACCATACCGATCAAGCCATAGTGGCCGGTTCGCGCCAGGTCGCTGGTTTGGTCGGGCGGTTGGAAACCCACCCCATCGTCGCGGACGGCAAGAAGTGTACCGTCCTCTTTGAAGTTGACAGTAATCCACACATGTTTCGCACGTGCGTGGCGGCTTACATTGGACAGTGCTTCTTGGACAATACGGTAGAGCGCCAGTTCGGTCTCTGCGTCGAGGCGCCGGAGGTCTCCCTCCGATCGAAACGAGGCCGGGATATCCAGCTCCAACTCGGTATCCTGCGCCAGCATTTGCAAAGCTGGGATCAATCCTAGATCTTCCAAGTAGATCGGTCTAAGGCCACGGGAAAGTCGACGCACTCGTTCAATCGCTTCCTGGGTTGATTGATGCAGATCCCGGAGTTCTTGAATGTCATCCAAGCCATTGTTCCGCCGGTTGATACCAATAATCTGAACTTGTTGACCTAAAGCGGTCAGATCTTGGATGGTCTCATCATGAAGCTCACGAGCTAAGCGTCTTCTCTCATCCTCTTGGGTCTGCGTAATGGTATTGATGTACCCTCGAAGCGCATCTTGCGCCGTGTGGATTCGCTGTGTCATCATGGTGAGTGTCCGTTGAAGATGCTGGATCTCTGCGATCCCACCGACCGGTTCTTCAACCGCATCGTAGTCTCCCTCTGCAAGTCGATCGGCTTGCTGCTCCAATTTTCGAAGGGGACTCACGATTTGGTGAGAGCCGAACCACAGCGCGATGAGCATGACGCCCAAAGCAGGTACAAGCACCAGGGGGGCAACAAGGGAAAGGTTCAGGATAGGGCTGGTTACCGTTTCCCACGGTTCCTCGATGATCAGAGTCCAGGCAGTGGGAAGGATCGGGCTGAAGGCAACGACGTGCTCGCCGTCGTCGGCGGGTAAGTAGGAGGAGCCGGTTTCACCACGCAAGGCTGCCTGCACACCAGGATGTGCGGACATCATATCTTCCTGCAATACCGTCCCGACGCTCGTCAAGACGCGCCCGGATTTGTCTGTTAGAAAGGCGCTATAACTATCTGAGTCTGTCATGGGGCCCAAGGTCGCGGTGCGCATGAGGCTTGTGATCGTGAACGCACCCAGGGCGACCTGATCCTCGCTACGAGCGGCCGCCAGGACCATTCCCCCTGCTTCGGTATCGGGAAGTATCTCGGAGAAGCGCGTTTCACCGTTCTTAAGTCCTGCGATCAGTTCAACGGCTGGTAGGTCGATCCATACCTCCGCGTTGTCTGTGCTCGCAAGGATATCTCCGTCGAGGTCGAGAATGGCAAGCCCTCCGTCGTAATCTCCTAGCAGGTAGCCAGCTTGCTCGAGGATGGTTTCTGGGGAGGCTCCATCACCGAATCGCAGGGCCAAGGCGCGCATAGCCGCCTCACGGTGGTGGAGTTGCTGTGAGATGGCTGCAGCTGCCGCGCGTACGGATCGCACATCGCGCTCGGCGACCAGCCTACGCATGGCATCTTGATGAATTCGAACGCCGGCAATTGCCAAAGCCAGGAGGAGCAGGCTGAGGGGTAGGATGATGAGGCCAAGAAGCTGGAGGCGGAGTCCATCCAGATAGCGCTTCATGCTTCTGGAAGTTGTCCTAAGTCGGATGGCAACCAGCCGAGCGCAACCGCCCGCATTACCGCCTCTGTTCGGCTCTCAGCCTGCAGCTTGTTGAAAATCTTTGCGAGGTGGCCCTGGACCGTCCGGTCGCTTATGCCCAATTGCACTCCGATGGCTTTATTGGTGTATCCCTTGGCGGTTAAGGAAAGCACTTCCAATTCGCGGTCTGTCAAACTTTCCACAGGGAAGCTCGATTTTGAACCTGAGATGTGAGCCATCACCTTTCGAGCGATTGCGGGGTCAAGGGCTGACTGTCCGTCGTGAACGGAGCGTACGGCTCGGATGATATCCTCCGCATTTGCGGTTTTAAGTACATACCCGTTAGCGCCGGCTTGAAGCACGGCCAATATGTAAGGATCATCATCAAAGGCCGTCAGGATGAGCACGCCTGTAGACCGAGCGTTGGATCGCACCCAACGGGTGACATCGATGCCGCTCATTTCTGGCATCTGGATGTCAAGGACGGCGACGTCAGGATTTTGAGATTTAATCACCTCGATCGCTTGTGCGCCATCATCCGCTTCAGCGACGACCTGGATATCCTCTGCACCCTCAAGAAATTTGCGGATGCCGGCTCGAACAACGGCGTGATCGTCCGCGAGGACGACGCGAATGCTATCCGCTTTACTCATAATTCCACTCCCGCGCGGGTGAATTTCTCCTCAATCGCCCTCGCCATATCTTCAAACCCATCATGAATATAAGGAAATGAGAACCAAACGACGCCAAGACCAAAGAGCACGCCAGTGATCAACCGCATCCACGAGTTGAAGGAACCAAGCGCGTCACCGACGTAGAAAGTAATCGGTAGGCTGAAATTTGTCAATACAGCTAACCATTCATTGGTGAATCGAAAGCCCTGTCCAATCCCAGCCAAGTCGCTGAGGACATGCGTCCCCCCATCGATCGCCATCGGCAGCGTCAACAGAGCGAAACCCAAGAAGGATAGGGGGCGAAGGCGTTTTCGTAGTGGCCACCAGAGCAAGGCAGCCAGAGGGATGCTGGAATAAGCAGAAACCATTCGATCCGACCAGGCCACCTTGAATCCCATGTTCGTGTTTCCGGTGAACTGGCGTAGTAGTATCGGGTCGAAGGTGTCCCTCCAGACAGTCCGTATTTGATCGAGGGGGTAGGTCATGCTCTGACCGAACAGGAAGAACGATCTTTGTGGGAGTTGATGACACTGGAAGGAATACAGGATATATATCGCTTCGGCGGGCTTTTCCCATCCAAGCAGCATGAATACTGGCGCCAACCATGGCAGGATGACCCATACACCTGTCAGCAATAAGATCACAATGAACCACCGTCGGCTGAATGTGTAGGTGGCCCAATTGAGAGCGATAGCCAATGTGTTTCGTTTTTTCGTTTCTGTCGGAGACGCGGTTGTTATCATAACACCCTACCTCGATGCGATTAATTCTAGGTCATACAGCGGGTTTGTGGGAGGGTGGATATGCCGGGCGCGAGCATAGGCTAAATGGCGGGGAAGGATGGAACCTTTGTTATGGATGGATGTGGAATTCTATGTTGGCGTTAGAATATGTCTTGACCTTCCAGTAACTATAAGGTTTATACTATCTCATAGGAGGATTGAAGTGCTTCAGATCGGAGAATTGAGCAAGCTTGTGGACATCCCCACCAAGACGATCCGTTATTACGAGGAGATCGAGCTGGTGCCTCCGCCCAGACGAGCCGAGAACGGTTACCGCCAATATGACCAGTCGGATGTTGAGCGACTGCGATTCATCCGCAGGGCACGTTCGCTGGATTTCGCGCTGGACGACATTACGGAAATACTTGCGTTTCGTGAACGAGGGGAGGCGCCGTGCCAATACGTGATGCTCCTGATGGAGGAGCGGATAGGGCAGA
>SOJU01000086.1 GCA_004376465.1 Anaerolineales bacterium
AATGCCGCACTCGTCGACGGCGTTCAAGGGAACGCCGACATCCTGGCCTTCGAACAAGGTCCTTCCTATCTTGACCTGGTGTTCAACTTGACGACCGACATCGCCGGCACGAGGGAGAAGAACGCCTGGATCGCTGGTCTATCCATCGGCCTCGTTGGGCTTATAACCAATCTGGCCGTGATGGCAACCATAATGCGAGCGGTACCGCTCGTGCAATTCGGGATGCTGGAAGGGTATCTGCTTGCTGTCGTCGTCATCGCCACGATCGCTAGTTTCGAAGCGGTCGCGCCCCTGCCCGACGCGTTTCAACACCTCGAGAGCAGCCTGACAGCGGCCAGGCGTCTTTTTGAGATCGTCGACGTGCCTCTCGCAGTGGCAGACCCAGAATCGCACAAACCTTTGCCGGAGTCGACCCAAATTCACGCCTCGAAGCTCACTTTTCGCTACGCCGACGATCTTCCCCCGGTGCTGCGAGAGATCGATTTCGATCTCGCTCCGGGGCGTATTCTTGCTGTTATTGGGCCGAGCGGATCAGGCAAGTCCAGCATCGCTCATTTGCTGCTCAGATTCTGGGACTACTCAGAGGGTCAAATCCTGCTCGGCGGAACGGATTTGCGCTCACTTAAACTCGAAGAACTTCG
Organism: Anaerolineales bacterium; assembly: GCA_004376465.1. GTDB lineage: Bacteria > Chloroflexota > Anaerolineae > Anaerolineales > E44-bin32 > E44-bin32. The sequence continues at coordinate 642 of SOJU01000086.1, forward strand.
CTCATTGTTCAGCGTGATCTCTCAGGATACCTACCTGTTCCACGGCAGCATCCGCGATAACCTGTTGTTCGCAAAACCTGATGCAGGAGATGCCGAAATCTTCGCCGCGCTCAAGCAGGCTCAGCTACTCGCCTTTGTTCACGCCCTGCCTCAAGCCCTCGATACGCCGATCGGTGAGCGCGGTCTGATGCTCAGCGGAGGTGAAAGGCAGCGTCTTGCCATCACCCGCGCCCTGCTCCGCGACGCTCCAATATGGATAGCCGATGAACCAACTGCGAATCTCGATCCGTTGACCGAGCGTGAAGTCATGCGCTCGCTAAAAAGTTTAATGCGCAAACGCACATCTCTTCTGCTCACCCATAGACTGATTGAATTGGAGGATGTCGATGAGATCCTCGTGCTCCAAGAAGGAGGAATGGTTGAACGAGGTGACCATAACCATCTATTGAAGGCGCAAGGTTTTTACTACCGTATGTGGTCTCACCAACGCCAGGCTGATGGGATGGAAATCACCTGACAGGAAACCAAAGCGAGCATAACCCACCCAATATCGCCAGAAATCGCCCTCATTTTCCAAGCAAATGCAATAGCTACACGGCAACTACCGACCCGAAAAGCGGAAACAATCGACGAGGTGATCGTCTATGATGCCGACTGCCTGCATGAAGGCATAGCAGATTGTGCTCCCAACGAACTTAAAACCCTCCGCTTTGAGCGCCTTCGACATCGCCTCTGACTGCGAATTGGTCGTTGGGATATCCTGCCAGGTCTTCGCCAAGGGCCCCTTAAACGTCTTGCCTTCCGTGAATGACCACAGGAAATCCGAAAAAGAGCCGGACCGGTCCATGATGTCCAGGTAAGCCTGGGCGTTGGTGATCGCCGCGTTGATCTTGAGCTTATTGCGGATGATTCCAGCGTCCGCCAGCAATCGCTCCCGATCCCGATCTTTGTAATTAGCGATACGTTCGGGGTCGAAGCCGTGGAAGGCGCTACGGAAGTTCTCCCGCTTGTGGAGGACCGTGCGCCAGGAGAGGCCAGCCTGGAAGCTGTCGAGGAGAAGATGCTCAAAGAGCAGGTGGTCGTCGTGAACAGGGACGCCCCACTCTTCATCATGGTATTTCTCCATGAGTGGGTCACCCGTTCCAAAGCAGCGTTGAATACCTTCCATTGAATAGCTTTCCTCCGATTGCTCGAATAGATCTTAAACTCGCTCTTACAATTCTGGTTGCAGCTTCCGGTAACTACATCAATCCTTTGCGGCTTGCTGAGTTGCCATCATCGCCCTTGCCTGTACTTCCTGCTTCTTGTAGGCGATGATCTTGAGCAGATCATTAAGCCATTTCGTCCCGCCGGTAACGAACAGCGCCGTCAGGATAATATCCAGCCACGGCATACTCGTAACCCCAAATGGGCGCAGGATGCGCAGACCGAGGCCCAGCGTCAGGAGCAAGCCGACGACCAGCGCAACGGCGCTCAGGATCCACTCCTTGTGCGGCATGATCACCTTATCCAGAATTGGATCAAGCAGTTCAATCAACTGCTGCAGGGCGAAGCTGACGATAAAGACTGGGCCTAGAGATTCAACGAGTGGGTTCATCAGGTTGCCGCCTTTCCCTTCAAGGTACAAAGTAGAGATTGCCCCAAGCCGGATATGTGATTCAGAAGAAGGTCGCCATGGTTGCAACCTTAGTGTACAAGATTCTTAGGCTCTGGTCTCTTATGATTATATTTTTACGATGTAGGTGGTTCGTGGTGGGCTTGAGTATTTACGACTTGATTACTGGATACGCAAAGGGATAGGCGGTGATGGTTTCGAAGAAATGAGAAGAATAACGGTTTAGCTCTCCAACCGAATCACCGTCACGCCCTCGCCCCCTTCCCGCGCGCTGCCAGGCTCGAAAGAGGCCACATAGCGATTGTCCTGAAGCGATTCCCGAATCGCCTGGCGCAGCTTTCCGGTGCCCTTGCCATGGACCACGCGTATGAAAGGCAAGCCGGCCAGATAGGCGGCATCGAGGCGCTGCTCCAGCACCTCTAAGGCTTCGTCGACGTTTAGTCCTCGTAAGTGGAGTTCCAGCGGGGGCACGGCGGTTAGCACAGCGGTCGTCCGGGTGGCTTCCATGCGCTGGTTCGTTTCCTTCTTTTCCAGTCCCGGTTCGTCGTGAAGAGAAAGTTCGTTTAGCCCAGCGCGCACCCGCAGCCGCCCAATCTGCACCTCTGCCTTTGCGTTTCCAAGATCCGTTACGACCCCTTCGGCGTCAAGCGTCCTCAAATAGACGCGATCGCCAAGTTGAATAGGGCGATGCGGGGCTTCATGGGCCGGTTCGGGTTGAGAGACCGATTCCTCGAGATCCTCCACTAGCGTCTCAAAATCATCCGCGACCGAATCGAGTTCTTCCAACGATTGGCCGGCGCCTTCCAGCCTGCGCCGTAGAAGTGTCATTTCCTCGCGGATGACGTCGAGTTCCTCCAGTGCATCCTCGCGCGCCTGCTGCAGGAGTGCCTGGCGCTCTGCCTCAATATCATCAAATCGCCGTCGCAACTCGACCTGCAGCTGCTTTCCCTTCCCCCGCTCTTCCTCCGCCTCTATTCGAATCTCGCGCGCTAAATCACGTTCTTGGTGGATCTCATCCAGAAGCGCATCGGCGGTCAGTTCTTCAGGGGAAACCATCGAGCGTGCGCCATGAACGATTTTCTCATCAAGTCCCAATCGACTTGCGATCGCCAGCGCGTTCGACCGCCCAGGAAGACCGATCGTCAAGTGGTACGTGGGCTGAAGGCTTTCGATATCGAACTCCACGCTCGCGTTGCGAACGGCAGTGGTGCCGTGCGCAAAAATCTTCAGCGCAGAGAAATGTGTCGCTACGATCGTCGTTACCCTGCGATCGAGGAATTCTTGAAGAAGGGCTTGCGCAAGAGCAGCGCCCTCCTGCGGATCGGTTCCGGCGCCAAGCTCGTCGAGTACAACGAGCGATCTATTCCCAGCCTTCGCCAGGATGCGGATGATGTTGGAAATATGCGCCGAAAAAGTTGATAGAGATTGCTCAATCGACTGCTCATCTCCAATATCAGCGTAGATCGCGTCAAAGAGCGAGAGTTCAGAGCCGGAGGCAGCCGGAATATGCAGCCCGCACTCCGCCATCAGCACCAGCAACCCGGCTGTCTTGAGCGTAACCGTCTTCCCCCCCGTGTTGGGACCAGTTATTACGAGTATGTACGTGTCCGGGTCCAGGATCAAATCAATGGGGACGACAATCTCGGGATCCAGGAACGGGTGACGCGCCTGAATGAGTTTCAACGTCGAGCCAGGATGTTTTCCGCCCGAAGGAGGCTCAAAATGGCGGAGAATCGGCTCATTAGCCCGCAATGTCTCGGCGTAGCGCGCCTTGGCAAAAGCTAGATCCATTCGCGCAAGCGCTTCGACCGTAATGCGGATGCTTTCAGCTTGCTCGCCCACGAGACTCGATAGCTCTGCCAGGATGCGTCGAATCTCATCCCGCTCCGCGAGCTCGAGTTCGCGGACTTTATTGTTAAACTCCACCACCTGCAGCGGTTCGACAAAGAGGGTGGCCCCTGAGGCGGACTGATCGTGGACCACGCATTTCAAGCGCCCCTTAAACTCTGCCCGCAGCGGGATGACAAAGCGCCCATCGCGTTGGGTGATGATCGGCTCCTGGAGTATGGGGACAATTTTGGGATTGCTGATCACGTGTTGCAGTTTGGATGTCAATCGGTCATGCGCATGGCGCAAGTCACGCCGGATCGCGCCAAGCGATTCCGATGCGCCATCAACCACATCTCCATGTTCGTCGAGCGCTTTCGAAATGCGATCGATTAACCCCGGGGCAGGTTGCAAATCGAGCGCTATGCGGCACAGTTCAGGATACGCATCCTCTTCCTTTTCGAAGTGCCTGCCCATCGTCCTCGCCGCGATCAAAGTGCTTTTTACATCGAGCAACTCTGAAGCGTCAAGGACAGAGCCACGTGAAGCTGCTTCGGCCAGGGAGCGAATGTCATGCGCACCACCTATCGTGAGATCTATCTTGACGCTCAACAGCAAACGAGCTTCCGTCGTCTCTGCTAGACGGCTTGATACATGCTCGATGTCGTCGCTTGGCATAAGCGATCTGGCGAGCGCTTTCGATGCGGAAAACGCGGCGCGGCTTGCGAGTTGCTCAAGAACGGCCGCTAACTCAAGTGTTTGCAGGTCTTTGGTATCCATCGCCGGCAGTGTAACACGATTTCATGTGAAATCATTCAAGGAACCAGCTCAAGAAAGTAGGTGCGCAATAAGCTCATTGTGGACCCCATTCGCAACTTCTTTCATAGCTAATATCAAATTCAGGAATATAATGTGAGAAGCATTGTGCCTTTTTATATGCGCCACAAACAATTCATGCGCGAGTCAGTAGTGCTTTGAGAGACACATCGATGCCCGATTCATCAACTTCTTGGCCTAAACAAGATCCTTCGTGGCAGCCTCTACTGCGTAGCATCCTGCTGGAGATTGCAATCTATGTTCCTGTTGTTGCTGCCTATTTTTGGTTGATTCTACGCTACGTAGGCGATAAATTTACCTCGCTCTACCAGGATTCCTTGGCCCTCTATGCCATCGCTGCGACCCTCGCCATCGTTATCCAGGGAGTGTTGCTGGAAATACTCACATCCTGGTTGCTGCGCCGCTTTGGCCTAAGGCACTGATCAATGTTCTTTCCAATTTCGCAGGTATTCGCCAATCCTTTCGTCTTGGCAGCAATTGGCTTCATCGTTGGAGTATTAGGGGGTTTCTTTGGCGTCGGCGGTGGATTCCTGGCAGGTCCTTTGTTGTTCTGGACCGGGGTTCCGATGAATTTCGTAGTCGGAACGGATCTGGCGCACATGACCGGCAAATCGATCGTTGCAACAAGGCGCCACCGTGCACTTGGGAATGTTGATCTCCGCCTTGGTCTCTTGATGATCCTTGGCACCATTCCTGGTATAGAAATTGGCGCACAATTAATCGAAATCGTCGATAAGACAGGACATGTGGATTATATAGTCGGATACACTTATGTGGTCATCCTGACTGTGATTGGACTCTTTACAGGTTGGGAGAGTATTCGGACCATTCGGAAAAAGCGTACCGATCGGTTACCTGCCAAGGACGTGCTAGGCATTGAGCGTGTTGAGAGGAGACCCAGACTATTTAACATTCCTCCATTAATCAGTTTACCCGTTTCTGGTGTCAAATCTATTTCGATATGGTCGATTATTTTCATTGGGTTTTTTACCGGCATTCTGGCCGGGTTCCTCGGTGTTGGTGGGGGATTTGCACGATTGCCTATGTTGGTTTACATCATCGGTGTTCCCACGCATGTGGCTGTGGGGACGGATCTCTTCGAGATCATTATCTCCGCGGGTTATGGCACGATTACCCATTCACTCAAGGGTAACGTGGATATCATGATCGCCTTAACAATGCTTACAGGTGCAGGGATTGGAGC
>SOJU01000127.1 GCA_004376465.1 Anaerolineales bacterium
CGAGCGAAGCGAAGCAATCTCCTCGTTACTTGATGGGGGATTGCCACGTCGCCCTCTCGGGCTCCTCGCAATGACATGCGAAGGAAGGACCTTCACTAATAACTGTCATTTCGACAGAGCCGTGAAACAACAAAGGAATAATAATTCCGCTGAGGTGGACCTGATTAATTACCTTTAATCTAACAAAGAATGCTGAGTGTCGTAGCGGCCTACCCCCGGTCTACGGCCAGCGTGGTGTCATCGGCGCGGACGACTGGCAGCTGAACAGTAAAGCGGCTGCCCCGCCCTAATTCGCTCTGTGCGACCAACCGTCCCTGGTGACTGCGCACAATCTCACGGGTGATAGCCAGACCAAGACCCACGCCCCGATCCATACCCCCCGGGCGAGCCTTATCCAATTGATAAAAGCGCTCGAAGATGCGTGAGAGTTCTTCCTCCGGGATACCAGGTCCGGTGTCCTCAACATGGATCGAAATCCACCCATCCGCATACTCCCCCCACAAAGACACCTGTCCGCCTTCAGGTGTGTGTTTAATGGCGTTGTCGATTAAGTTCATGAAAACCTGCGCCAGGCGATCGCCATCACCGATCAAGACAGGCAGTTGACCGACCTTATTGATGACATCCACTCCCGCCTCGGCGGCTTTCACACTCAGGCGTTCAACAACGGCTGAAAGAAGGGTAATTATTTCGACACGATCCTGGTGAAAATCGATCTGCCCAGCGTCCATGCGCGCCAGTTCGAGCAGGTCTTCCACCAGCCGGTGCAATCGTTGAGCTTCGTCATAGACAACCTGCGCCGCGTGCTGCTGCGATTCCTCGTCTTGCGCGGTGCCGTCAAGGATCGCTTGAGCGAAACCCTGAATAGAAGTCAGTGGTGTTTTAAGTTCGTGGGAGACATTGGCGACAAAATCGCGCTGCGCTTTCCGCCCTGCCTGAACACGCGTGACCATTTCATTGAAAGTGAGCGCGAGACCCCGCACTTCCTCTGGGCCACCCGGTTGTAAGCGTTGATCGTAATCACCCGCCGCCACAGCCCGGGAGACTTCAGCCATGCGGTCCAAAGGTGCAGCAACCCAACGCGACATCAGCCATGACAGGAAGATCGAGAGGAGCAATGCAATCCCTGCAGCCTGAAGAATGGGGCGCAAAACGCTATCCCACCACAGACGCAGGTTCATCAACGTTGGGCGCGGTGAGGCGAGGATGATCCGGAAGTGTTGGACCAACGACTGGGAGACGTACAGCCAGATCCCTTCCCCCACTTTTCCGAAACGTCCTCGTACGATCTCTTGACCTATTCCGCTCTGCTGGAGCACTTCCTCGGGAACCGGACTCTCCGTTGAACGACTGTCGACCAGCACTTCACCCTGTGGGTTGATGAGAATGACGCGCGCACCCGACATCTGGTCCATTCGCTCGATCGTCGAATTTAGCTCCTCTCCCTCCAACTCCAAGAGAAGCCTCCCCTGTCCACGGGCGATTGTTGGAAGACTTCGTTCCAGGCTGAGATACACACGTTGGTCTCCGGAAGGACTTCTTAACAATAAGAAGAGCAGGCTGACTGCGACGAAGAGCAGAACCAGTCCTGCAACAAGGAGATAGGTCAAGAACAATCGGGATTGCAGCGAACGGAACACGGAAACCTCAATTTACAAGTTTATAGCCTACGCCTGTCACCGTTTCGATCTTAACCTGGTCGCTTGCCGCGATGCGCTTTCGCAAGTGTGCAACATGGACATCTACGGTGCGCGTCTGACCATAGAAATCGTAGCCCCAAACCAGGTTCAACAGCTGTTCACGACTCAAAACGATCCCTTTATGCTCCACCAGAGTGAGCAGTAAATCGAATTCTTTCGTCCTCGTTTCAACAACCTGGCCAGCTACACTGACCTCCCGGCGCGCCGGGTCGATCGTCAGGTCGCCAACGTGAATTGGGCTGTCATCCCGCCGCGGTGCACGCTCCGCTCTTCGCAGAATAGCTTTCACCCGGGCGACTAACTCACGCGGGTTGAAGGGCTTGGTCACATAGTCGTCTGCACCTAGTTCCAGCCCGACGATTTTATCGACGTCATCATCGCGAGCGGTCAGCATGATAATTGGAACATCGCTCTCGGCGCGGACACGCCGGCAGACCTCGAAGCCATCAACTTCGGGTAGCATGATATCTAAAATTACGAGCGCTGGCTCAAGTGAATCGATTTTCTCCAGAGCTCGCTGCCCATCCATAGCATCCTCAACGCGATAACCATCCCGCTCCAGGTAGAGCCGGGTGAGGTCCAGGATATTCGCCTCGTCATCGACCACGAGAATGAGTTCGCCCGTCATTGTGCCCTCTCCAATGCGTCCATCGAGCTTCACCGCTGCTCATTGTTGACGTGAAACATTCAGCAAAGCGGAAAATTTACTTGGTGCTGTGCCCGGCCAGTCCTACGGGATTTAAATTCGGCCTCGATCTGAGACTATCTAGTCGACCAGCGCGATCGCTTCGATCTCAACGGCTGCCGCTTTCGGAAGAGCTGCAACCTCAACGGTTGAACGGGCTGGTGATTCCTTCGGGAAGAACTCTGCGTACACCGCGTTCATCAACGTAAACTCCGCCATATCCTGCAAGAAAACTGTCGTTTTGACGACTTGTTCGAGCGATGAACCGCCGGCTTTAAGTACCTCACCGAGGTTCTTCAATGCCTGGCGTGTCTGACCTTCAACACCACCCGCAGCGAATTCCCCGGTTGCAGGGTCCACACCTATCGTACCGGAGGCGAAAACTAAACCATCCGTTCGTATCGCGACCGAGTAAGGTCCAATGGCTTTCGGCGCTCCCTCGGCGACAACAACTTTACGCTTGCGTGACGACATCTTCAGCCTCCATCAGTTAATCATAGGGTCTCTCGAGATTGTACGCTTCAATACAGCCTCGGTCAAAAAAGTCTGAGGCGCAATAGCGCCCCAGACTTATTCTCAAGACAATAGCCAGTTCGAACGGTTTCGATTCGAGGTATAACTTTTTCTAACGAAGCACTCCTCTCTCGTGGCGGCTAGACGACGATATTCACCAGACGCCCGGGGACGACGATCACTTCCTTGGGTTCCTTGCCTTCCATGAAGCGCTGCGCGGCTTCGCTGGCCAGCGCCGCGGCCCTGGCATCTTCTTCGTTGATCCCTGCATCAACCATGATCCTATCGCGCACCTTTCCATTCACCTGGACGATCAGGGTTATCTGTTCTTCCTTCGCCAGTTCTGGGTCATAGTCAGGCCAGGGCTGATTGTGGATCGAGTATGGCTTACCCAGTCGCGCCCATAGTTCCTCGGCGATGTGCGGAGTAGGTGGTGCCATAAGCAGCAACAGGGTCTCAACCGCCTTCTTAAAAGCGGGTGTCCCAGCCAATCCTGCATCCCGGGAAGCGCTCAATTCATTCGTCAGTTCCATGAGCGCCGAGATTACTGTGTTGAATTCGAAATTCTCGATATCGTGCGAGACCTGTTTTATAGTCTGGTGCATTTTTCTCTGCAATGCCCGTTCCGCCTCTGGGTCGGATTTCCCCCCTTTAGCGTCCGCGGTATCGAGTACAACCATCCAGGTCCGGTTCAACCAGCGAATGACACCCTGGATATTGTCTGGATTCCAGGGGCCTCCCTCCGACCAGCGGTAGCCGAACATAAGATACGCTCGCACGGCGTCAGCGCCGTACTTCTGTACCTGCTCATCCGGATCGACGACATTGCCGCGCGATTTGCTCATGCGCTGGCCGTCGGGTCCCAGAATCTGACCCTGATTGCGTTGTTGGAGCATGGGTTCATGCCCCTCCATGATGCCAATATCGCGGAATGCTTTATGGAAGAAGCGCGTGTAAATCAGATGCATCGTGGCGTGTTCCATGCCGCCCGTGTATGAGTCGACGGGCATCCAGTAGTCATACTCTTTCTGATCAAAAGGTCCCTTATCATAATCCGGGCTTAGATAGCGCAGATGGTACCAAGATGAGCACATAAAAGTGTCCATCGTATCCGTCTCTCGTTCCGCAGGACCGCCACACTCAGGGCAAGTCGTGTTCTTCCAAGTGGGGTGGAATTTCAACGGGCTTTCTCCCGTCGGCCGCCACTCGATGTCGTCCGGGAGCACCACCGGCAGTTGGTCCTCTGGAACCGGGACGATGCCGCACTTTGTGCAGATGACCATCGGGATCGGTGCCCCCCAATAGCGCTGACGCGAGATCAGCCAGTCATGCAGACGATAGTTGATGGCGAATTTTCCAGTGCCTTTCTCCTCTAAATAAGCATTCGCTCTGTTAAAAGATTCATCTCCTGGAGTCCCCGTCAACGGACCGGAGTTAATCATCGTGCCGTATGCTGGAATCGCTTCGGTCATCGTCTCGCCATCCAGTGATTCCACTCCGTCCGGCAGTATCGCCGGTCGAATTTCTAAGTTGAACGTGCGGGCGAACTCGAAGTCTCGTTGGTCATGGGCCGGCACAGCCATGATCGCGCCTGTCCCATAGGTCATAAGCACGTAGTCGGCGATCCATACCGGGATGCGCTCGTCTTTTACAGGATTGATGGCGAAGCCGCCGGTGAAGACTCCCGTCTTCTCCTTATCCAGCGCCTCGCGTTCGATATCGGTCTGACGCACGGCTTCAGTGATGTATTCATGAACAGCTTCGTGCTGTGCGGGCGTGGTGAGTTTGTCGACCAACGGATGTTCGGGCGCCAGGACCATGAAAGTCGCCCCCCATAGCGTATCCGGCCGTGTCGTGAAGACCTCTATCGGATCGCCATCTTCGGTCTTAAAAACCACGCTTGCACCCTCACTGCGCCCGATCCAGTTTGTCTGCAGCAATTTGACCGCCTCGGGCCAATCCAGGGTGGAGAAATCAAGCAGCTCCTCGGCATAGTTCGTAATGCGGAAGAACCACTGGTCGAGATCTTTCTTGATCACCGGCGTACCGCAGCGCTCGCAGACGCGTTTCTCTCCAACCACCTGTTCGCGCGCCAGGGTTGTATTGCATTGTGGGCACCAATCAACCGGCGACATCTTTTTGTAGGTCAGGTCGTTCGCAAACATCTTCAGGAAGAACCACTGAGTCCAATGGTAGTATTTCGGATCGGCGGAAATCGCTTCGCGCGACCAATCCCACACCGCGCCCATGGTGCGCAATTGCCGGCGCATATTCTCGATGTTCTTATAGGTCCATTCTTTGGGGTGGATGTCGCGGGCGATCGCCGCATTCTCCGCCGGCAGCCCGAATGCGTCGAACCCGATTGGGAACATGACGTTATAGCCACACATGCGCAGGTAACGGGCGCGCGCATCGGATGGTGTCATCGCGAACCAGTGCCCGATGTGCATATCCCCGGATGTGTAGGGAAGCATGGTCAGGAAGTAGAATTTTTTGCGCTCCGGATCAACCTCCGCTTTGTAGAGTTGATCAGCCTCCCAACGAGCCTGCCAACGCGGCTCGATTTCAACCGCATGGTAGCGGTCAATCTCGTTGGCAATCGATCGGGTTTTCTGCCTTTTATTTGCTCCACTCATTGCAATACCTCCGCAAGAATTTCAACCCCTGCCTATGGAATAATTATCCATCATAGTACGGCGTAAGCTCATTCGTTATTCCCATTTACCCCCATCCGTACCCAAGCAGTTAAACAAAACACCCCTCGCCCATACAGGGACGAAGGGGTCTCCGTGGTACCACCCTGTTTGCTCAGCGGATGCTGAGCCACTTCACCGCTGTAACGGGCGAATCCCGCCCCCGGCTACTCATTTCACCGCGGGAGCCTGTCCTTAAGCAGGACGACAGGCGAGTTCAGCCTTCGCACGTACATCTGCTGCAGCACACCGTGGGCACAGTGCCGGGCTCTCACCCTCCCCGACTCGCTGACGGCTGGCTTACTACTCCTGCCATGGCTGGATATTTAATTTTCAGGTGGACCCAGTGGGATTCGAACCCACGACCTCCTCAATGCCATTGAGGCGCGCTCCCAGCTGCGCCATGGGCCCAAGCTCGAGTGGACCTGGCGGGATTCGAACCCGCGACCTCATCAGTGCGATTGATGCGCGCTCCCAGCTGCGCTACAGGCCCTTCTTGGGTG
>SOJU01000214.1 GCA_004376465.1 Anaerolineales bacterium
GACATTCCCATGTCAATTGCGGCTCCGTTTGAAGTCAGGGTCAATGCCCCACAGCTTGCTGTGGGGTAGTTTATTATCTTTTACGCTCTTAGTAAAATATCGTACAATTCATGCCCGAATTGCGGTATTCCGTTTTTTTTAGTTGATTAAACGGCAAGAGTAACCCGGAGGTGAGAATGAGGCGGTTCCGAGATGCCTTCGTCGTCCTGACTTTGATCACATTTTTCCTCATCATCGCTGTCGTCCTGGGGACACCACAAGCGCAGGCGAGTGAGAGTGTGGATCCTATCCAAGATCCACCATCGTCCCTTTTACGGCTCGCATCTGTCCACCTCACAGAAACCGCCCCACCACCGCCGCCAGAACAAGACACGTGTTTTCATTGCCATCTCAGCGGTTCGATCGAAAATTTGTGGACTCCCTTGGCCCGTTGGACCGTAGCTGGCTTCGGCGGTCTAGTTTTTCTCTTCGGAGCCTACCGAATGGGCAGTGGATGGGTTACCCGGAAACCCTGGAAGCCGCTTTGGGCACGCGCTGTCGACTGGCTTGACGACCGGTTCCAGATCGTCGAACCAATGCGTGCAATTCTCGACAAGCCTGTTCCCATGTTTGCCACACGCTGGATGTACTGCTTGGGTGGGATAACATTCACGCTTCTCATCATCCTGGCCGTGACCGGCACCATGCTCGCCTTCTACTACAAGCCAACACCTGAAACAGCCTATGCCAGCATTCAGTTCATCGAGACTGAAGTTCGCTTCGGCGCTGCCATTAGAGCTATTCACCATTGGTCGGCGAATGGCGTAATCGTAATGGTCGTCGCGCATATGGTTCGTGTTTTCATCCATGGCGCCTACAAGGCACCGCGCGAGCTCAATTGGGTGTCAGGCACACTCCTGCTCATCCTCGCCTTCGGATTTGGGCTAACGGGCTACCTGCTGCCATGGGATCAGCGAGCCTATTGGGCAACGACTGTTGCCAGCGAGATTGCTGGTGGTGTCCCCCAAATCGGCGACCTCATACTCGTGTTCTTGCGCGGTGGTTGGGACGTCTCTGCGGTGACTTTGAGCCGTTTCTATGCGTTGCACGTTCTGGTGATACCGGTCGGCGCCCTGGGGCTGCTTGGTATTCATTTCCTGATGATTCGCCGGCAGGGCATTCATCGACCACTTTAATATCAAAGTTATGGAGGAAGCATGACTGAGGGAGATTCCAGCCCAGAAGAAAAAACCATTCCCTTCTTCCCCGACCATATATGGACCGAGGCGAAAGTCGTCCTTGTTATCCTGGCGTTGATGATCGTCGTGGGGATCGTAGGATTAATGTCGCCTATCGGGCTTGAGCCCCCAGCCGACCCGATGGTCACACCAGACCACGTAAAATCCGATTGGTACTTTCTGTTCCTCTATGAGATGTTGAAGCACGTACCGAAAACCATCGGCGTGTTGATTCCCATTATCGGGCTTATCCTGATCATGATCTGGCCATTTCTCGATCGAAAAAAAGATACGCTTCGAGCACGAAACGCCAGATGGGTCATCGTAATTGTCGGCTCCATAATCGTGATCGGCCTTACTATCAGGGGAGCCTTGAGTTAACTGCCAGCGATATATCAGATTCACCAACCGGATAACGGAGAGCCCTATGACAGACCACGAAGCGAAGGTAGAGCGCAGAGGCTTCTTG
>SOJU01000218.1 GCA_004376465.1 Anaerolineales bacterium
CGTACCTGAATGTGGGGCGGGTTCACAGGGCAAGTTTGAGAGTGCAGGATGCTGTGCGGATGCTCATTATTGCGGGGATCGTTGTCGGCGCCGTTCTTAGCCTTCTGGGAGTGAACCGTTGAAGATAGGAACCTATTTATTATGGGCGGCTATGGCTGTCGGTACAGGGATCATCGTCCTGTTGGGTTACTTCGTTCAAATCGATCAAATTCCCGCGGATAGTCTCGTTGGCAGCATCTTCGAATTACGCCTATTGATCATGGGTTGGGCAGTCTTGCTGGCGGCAGTCGCGTTAGGTATCGGTCTATTCAATTTGTTCTTGGTTCACTGGACGAAGGTCAGTAGGCAGGGACCAGGATGGAAGTACAGTGCTATATTAATCGTTGCTTTTGTGCTCACGCTCATGCTGGGGTTGGTCTTAGGACCCGATAGTCGAGTGGTCCTGTTTCTCTTCAATTCCATTCAGTTACCAGCTGAGACAAGCTTGATGGCTTTGCTGGCGATCACATTATCACTTGCTGGTTTTCGCTTGGTGGCGCAGAGAAGAGATCTCATAAGCCTCGTCTTTGTTGGAACCGCGCTGCTCGTGTTGATCGGTTCCGGCCCCGGCATATTATCTACGGAGGGTCTTTTCTTCAGTTTCTTCGCTGGCCTAAGAAATTGGCTGGTTGAGGTGGTTGCCGCTGGAGGCGCGCGCGGCATCCTCCTCGGAGTAGCCCTGGGATCTATCGTGACAGGTCTCCGAGTTTTACTGGCCGTTGATCGGCCATACGGGGAATAATGCATGGCTGAAATTCGCTGTCCCATGTGCAGCACCATGAATGAGGAAGCTGCGGAAGTCTGCAGCGCTTGTGCGGCGCGCCTGAAGCCGCTTATCGTTGATATGCCACCTTCAGATCAACAAGCATCTGCTGTGGAGGGGGTTTCACCTCCGGACTCAGAAGCGCCCGGAGATGAGGATGATTGGCTGGCGAACATCCGCTCCGATGCAATAATGGGTTCGGGTGACAAAGAAGATCATGCAGCGGAGACGGAACTACCGGATGAGGCTGCGCCAGACTGGTTGGGAAGGTTGCGGGAAGCTGATTCGAGTCTTGAGGAAGGACCGCCTTCCGAAGAAATTCCCGACTGGATGGATGATTTCTTAGCCGCTGGCGATGAAGATTCTGATGAGGAAGTTCCGGAGTGGCTTTCACGGGTCCGAGAGCGAAGGGAAGCTCAAGCGGATGACCAGCCCGAATCAGGCGAGGGGGAGGATTGGATCACACGGTTACGGGATGAAACGCCCGGCGAGCAGCCAGCCGGGGTAGAAGATCTCAAGCCTTCTCCAGATGCAGAGGAATCAACCGAGCAACCAGCGCCGCGAGCACTGGATATCAGCCCGCCACCAGATGTGCCTGATCCGGTACCTCAAGGCGAGATATTACCGGAACATGCTATACCCTCACGCGCAGTCGGTGACAGCGCACCAACACCGGACAGTATTGATGAAGATCTCCAGCCCGTCTCGGGCGAACCCATACCTCCTGAGGAGGAGATGGAATGGTTCCCCGCCCCAGATGAGGGTGAATTGTTGGAAGCGAAAGGGCTCCCGCATGTTCCCGCTTTGCTCGACGAAGAAACTGGGGAGATTCCCTTCAGTGAAACCAGTGATTTGAACCTGGATTCAATAGAACTCCCGGATTGGCTGGGAGAGTCGAAACCAGAGACTCCATCAGCGGATGGAGAGGAAGAAGAGAAGCTTGACCTGGCACCAGCAACGCTTCCATCCTGGCTTGAAGCTATGCGGCCAGTTGACACTTTCCGCTCAGAGATAGCGATTGAATCAGATGAAGTGCAGCCGGTTGAATCTGCGGGACCGCTTGCCGGATTGCGCGGAGTATTAATGGCAGAGCCGGTAGTCGCCATGCCGCGCACAGCGAGCACTGCAGCGGCTCGATTAGAGGTCACAGAACGTCAATACGCGCAAGCCGAACTGCTGCAGCGTCTTGTTGAAGAAGAAGAGAGGGAGATCCCGCCCGTGAAGGCAGAGAGACGCCGGCTGCCTCTCATGCGTTGGGCGATAGCTCTCATCCTGCTTCTTGCCGTGATTATACCTTTAGGTTTCAACCAGCTTAGTATTGAAGGTTACGCCCTCCCGAGTGTGGTATCTAGGGACCTCGCGCCCTTGATCAATCTTATGGGCAGCATCCCAACGGATCGACCAGCGTTGGTCGTGTTCGATTACACACCCGGTTATAGCGGTGAACTCGATACCGTCGCTGGTGCTTTGCTTGAGCATGCTGTAATGCGTTCACTCCCAATCGTAACCATTTCGACCCGCCCAACGGGACCACCCCTGGCGGAGGGGTTGCTAAACAAAATCGGCGCCGGTTACGGTGCTGTAAATGGAGAGAGTTACCTGCACCTGGGTTATCTCTCCGGAGGACCGACTGCGGTTCAACTATTTGCGATTGCCCCGCGCAGTGTAGTTTTATCCGGGTATCACCTTCCCGAATCGCTCGAAGGATCGGTTTGGGATTCGCCCTTACTTCAGGGCGTGCAAAGGTTATCGGATTTCAATCTGGTCATTGTGATAACCGCAGGAACAGATACAGCACGTACATGGGTGGAACAGACCCACCCATGGATAGGAAATACTCCTCTGGTGATGGTGTTAAGCACTGGAGCGGAACCACTGGTGCGCCCTTACTTTGAAGCCTCCGAGCCACAGGTGGATGGAATCCTTACCGGATTACCGGCAGCCGTATCGTATCGGCAGTACAGCGGGTTGCCGCTTGATACAAGTGGGCAATGGGATGCTTTTGGGTTAGGAATGTTGGCTGTGTCATTAATCTTGATTGCTGGTGGAGCCTATGGAGTTGGTTTGTGGCTCATACGTTTGCGAGAGCGTTGATGAGAGGCGATAAGTAAATGCCCGAGGTACCGCTCGGTTTCATCGAAATGATTGTTGCTGCATTCATCACAGTGATGATCTTGAGCTACGTGATAGGCGACAATGTCCTCTTCCGAATTGCGACCTATTTATTCATTGGGATCGCTTCTGGCTTTGCTGGCGCCATCGCCTGGGAAAATATTGTAAAACCCACACTTGTTCAGCCGCTCATTGATGGTGGACTAGCGAAACTGTTTTCGCCAGAGGGAGCCCTCACGTTCCTGATTCCGTGGATGCTCGCCCTGTTTATGCTATTTAAACTCTCGCCCCGGCTGTCGCGATTCGGGGGTTTCCCGGTTGCTCTTCTTGTTGGGGTAGGGGCAGCGGTCGTTGTAGGCGGAAGTATCACGGGGACGCTGGTCCCGCAGAGCATGGCTGCAGCAGGCACACTATCACCGGCTATTGCCCTTCCTGCCGCAGGCGAGCCCCTGTCCGTATGGTTGGAAGGGCTCATTAGCGCATTGTTAATGATCATAGCGACCATCAGCGTATTGATTTATTTCCGCTTCAGCGCCCAACGGGACCCGACAGGGGGGGCGCGGCGATCAAGGATCGCCGAAGTATTTGCATATCTTGGTCAGATATTTATCGCGGTAACATTTGGCGTGATGTATGCTGGTGCGTTGATGGCAACGATCGTCATCTTAGCGGAGCGATTTCAATTCCTTCACGATGTGGTCACCCGAATAGTGGGCGGGGCTTGAGAAGCCGATGAGCTCAATACTAGATACCGATACCATATTGGCTGTCGATGTGGGCAGCGTGAGCACCCGAGCCAGCCTCTTCGATGTCGTCGATGGCCATTTTCGCTTGATCGCTTCTGGTCGTGCACCATCAACTGTAAAAGCGCCTTTATCCGATATTAGCGAGGGTGTACGGATGGCTCTCGACCAGGTGAAAGCCGTTACGGGAAGGAAATTACTGGACGAAACGGACTTGTTGATCATGCCCGTCACCAGCAGAGGATCGGGAGTAGACACTTTTGTGGCGACGGCTTCAGCGGGACCGAAGGTTCGAACGGTACTTGTAGGGCTGATGCCTGGAGTCTCCACAGATAGCGCATTGCGGCTCGCCGAATCGACATATTTGGATCTTGTGGGTGTCATTGACCTGCTCGACACCCGACGCGAATCGGAGAAAATTGATCTCATCCTATCTGCACGCCCGGATTTGATCCTTGTTGTCGGCGGAACGGATGGCGGTGCGCAGGATTCCGTCCTGCAATTAATCGAACTCGTCGCCGTCGCCAGTGAGCTTTTCTCTCCGAATCAAAGACCACGAATCGTATATGCGGGCAACCGCGAGCTGGGTGCTGCGATCGCTGACCGCATGGGAGAGCGCCTCGATATCGCTCTTGCACCGAATGTAAGACCCAGTCTCCGAGTGGAGGACCTTGGGCATGCCCGGCTGGCGCTCGGTGAAGCGATCGCCGAAGCGCGCAATAAACGCGTGCACGGTTTTGATGAATTGGAACAATGGTCCGGCGGCAACATGATGCTTACCGCCGACGCGTATGGACGGGTGATCCGCTATTTAAGCCGTATCTATGACCCAGCGAAGGGTGTTCTCGGTGTGGATGTAGGCGCAACCAATACGATGATCGCCGCAGCATTCGAAGGAGACCTGCGCTTGAGTGTTGAGACCGACCTGGGGTTGGGGGAACCCTTACCGACTCTGCTCCGGCATAGCAGTCTTAGCAACATTGCCCGTTGGTTGCCATCCGAAATAGCGGAACGGACGATCTTAGATTACATCTATAATAAATCGATTAACCCGGCAACCGTTCCAACAGAAGAGGATGATCTTCTTCTAGAATTAGCGTTAGCACGTGAGATCCTTCGCCTTTCACTGAAACGCGCTCGCAAGCGGTGGCCCAAGGGCAGAGATCTCAAATCATCCTGGTTGATGCCTTCCGTAGAACCGATTATCGCCAGTGGAAGCGTCTTGGCTAGAGCTCCTCGACCAGGGTATGCCGCATTGGCATTGCTGGACGCTTTACAGCCAACGGGGATCACAACGTTTGTGCTCGATCCGCATGGTCTCTCCCCCTCGCTTGGCGCTGCGTCAGGCTCGGTCCCAATGCTGACTGTCCATGTCTTAGAATCTGGGAGTTTCGTGAGCTTGGGAACGGTTGTGTCGCCAGTAGGGAATGCGCGCATGGGACGCAAGGTTCTCAGTCTGCACCTCGAACTTGAACAAAGCAGCGAAGATGTTGTTGGCGAGGTTCGAATGGGCCAACTCGCAGTCGTGCCGATCCGTCAAGGGGAGCACGCTCACCTTACCCTCAGACCTGAACGAGGTATCGATGTCGGCTTCGGAGGACCCGGGAAAGCAGGTGCGTTGCGTATTGCCGGTGGGGCCGTTGGCTTGATCATCGACGCCCGCGGGAGACCGCTTGTACTTGCAAAAGATCCTGGCCGCCGCCGAGAGTTGAATAAGAAGTGGCTGTTTGATATCGGAGCCGTAGTATGAGGCATTGGCACCATTCTTGCACCATCAGGCTCAGTGGTTCATAGCATGAGCGAATTATTCTTGTCTTCGATGACGCATGTCATCCCTATTACAGTTATCCGCCGCGAGCGTGTTCTTCCGGTTCCGGGGGCGGTTTTAGTGCGTGTAAACGAGCGCATTCAGGCTGCCGACATTGTCGCCGAAGCTGAAATCGAGCCAAAACACTATTATCTGGATGTTGACCGTGGATTGGGTATCTCGATAAAAGATGCAGGACGCTATATTACCTGCCAGAAGGGTGACAGAGTGGAAACGGGTGATGTG
The DNA here is from genome assembly GCA_004376465.1 of Anaerolineales bacterium. Classification (GTDB taxonomy): domain Bacteria; phylum Chloroflexota; class Anaerolineae; order Anaerolineales; family E44-bin32; genus E44-bin32. The sequence goes on from SOJU01000218.1 coordinate 5,711, forward strand.
CTCGCGGGCCCGGCAGGGGTACCACGCAGAACGGTGCGTGCTCCAGCAGCAGGCCGCATTGTTGGGATAAACAGCGGCCGAATTCTCCTGGAGTCCTTTGGTCAAGTGCTGCAGATAAAGGCTGGCTTCCCTGGAAAGGTCATCTCATCGGATGGGGCACAGGCTGTGACGATTGAAGCGATAGGAACCTTGATCCAGGGCGTCTGGGGCAATGGGCTGCAGAACTACGGCGTCATGCGCTTGGTGGGTGATGGCCCATCCTCGCGGCTGCAGACAGATCAGTTGGATGTCAATTTGCGCGGGGCAGTCCTGGTCGCGGGGATATGCGATCATCCGGCGCCGTTTCATCAGGCGACCGAACTCTCTGTTCGGGGGGTGATCCTGGGCGGGATGCCATCTGAATTGATCCCGGTTGCACGCAGGTTGCCTTATCCGGTTTTGCTCACAGAGGGATTCGGGGAGCATCCCATTAATGCGGCCGCGTTCAATCTTTTTGTTAGCAATGTGGGGCGCGAGGTCGCGGTTGATGCAGGTTGTGCCTGGCCGCAACCCGGGCAACGTCCGGAGGCGATCATCCCACAACCATCCAGTCGTCAAGTGTCTCATCCTGATCGGGTGATATCGTTGAAACCGGGGGTGAGAGTAAGGGTTCTGAAACCGCCTTATCAGGGGGAAGTCGCCGTGGTTAAGGAAATACTTAAACGCGTAGAGACATACCCGAGCGGAATTCGGGCTAAAAGCGCAACGATCGAAATTGATGGAGTTGGAACCAAAACAGTTCCACTCGCGAATATCGAGATACTGCAGTGATTCGAGCAGGTGGTGGCCAAATCGCGGAGCAAATGACTGCGAGCAGGCCCATAAAAGCTGAGGAGTAGAGACCATGGCAGAAGAATTTGATGTAGGCGGTCCATTGCCCGAGGAATCATCTAATCGGACATTCGTGATCGCAGCTGTCTCGCTGGGCGGCTTGCTGGTTCTAAGCATGATCTGTCTGTTGGTTTATGCTTTGGTGCTGGCGCCGCGGCAGCAAGAGGCTCGCGCCACAGACGTGGTGCTTGTGAACCAACAGAACACCGAGGAAGCGTTGACTCAGACTGCTGTCGTCGTTGAACGGACGCCGTCACGTACACCAATCGTGACTGAGCTGCCGGACGCAACGGTAACGGTGACACCCACGCTAGTGGTTGTCCTTCCAACGGACACACCGACTCCATTCTTGACCTTGCCTACCTTAGCACCGGAAACAGCTACAGCTGCGGCTCAACTGACTCTGGCTGCAGGGCAGGGAGGCGGTGGAGAAACGCCAACAGCAACGGCTCTTCCTGCTACCGGTTTCGCAGATGAAGTCGGAATCCCAGCATTAGCGCTGGCGGGCGGATTGCTTCTGGCTTTAATATTCATTGTACGCAGTCTGCGGACTCGTGTCACTACTTAATCGCTAGCTTTTTAATCACCTGCTCGACAATTGAACTGCTGGTGGCAGGGTCAGCCTGATGTTGACCCTGCCTTCTTGTGTGGAGATTTGATGGCGAAGAAAGTCGCTCCTTTTTCCTCCCTCACCGAAACTGCGCTAACTGAACTTGCTGCGGGCCACTGCGTCTCGATTACTGGTCTGAGTAACAGCGGAAAATCTAACTTGATGCGCTCGCTGGCGGATCAGAATGCAAAGAAGTTCTATAAGGCGAAAGCCGGTCGCCCCGGCTTCCTTATTTATATTGACTGCAACCGGGCAGTAGCGATTTCGGGCCAGGCATTTTACGAGGTTGTACTGCGCTCAACGCTGGAACGCCTTTCGGATGAGGTTCCAAATTCCTTATCAAAAAATCTACAGGGTTACCATCAGACAATTACGGAGGCGGATTCAACTTTCACAGCATCTCTCTCTTTCAACCTGGCGCTTTCGGAATTGGGCAAGGAGCTGGGTCAAAATTTATGCCTGCTTTTTGATGAGTTCGACGAGATTTACACCGCTTTAGATAATCGGGCGCTCCTGAACTTGCGAGCACTCCGTGATCGCTTCCGCGATCGCCTTGTTTTTGCGACGGCCACGCGGCGCAGGTTACCAGAATTGCGTGGTAACACTATCGAGGATGAATTCGCAGAACTCTTTTCCCGTTTTTCATATAACATGCCGCTGCTTAATATTGCCGAATCTAGCGCACTATTAGCCGGTCTAAATCTCCCCGATCTGTCGGAAGAAGTAAAGGAAAGGGCATTTGAGTTGGCCGGCGGGCATCCTGGTATGCTGGTGGCGGTGTCCCAGGCTTTAGCTCATCTCCCAGAGGACTGGGAAGGGGATCTCGCGGCTTATGTTCGTCTAGAACCCCAGCCGCGAGCCGAGTGCATGAAACTGTGGTATCAACTCAATGGGGACGAACGAGCTGGTTTATCCTCACTTGTGCTCGAGCCTAACGCTGGTTTGCCCCAGCAGCAATTGCGCCATTTGGCCTCCTTGGGCATGCTCGTCGCCAATCAGCCATTCTCTCCGATCTTCGCTGATTTTATCGCCAGGAAGAGCCGAGGGCATGATGTTGAGGTGCGGGGGGTTTACCTCGACACCGATTCCGGCGATGTATGGGTTGATGGCGTTCGAATCCCCGTTCTCACGGATTTGGAGTATCGATTATTGGAGCTCCTTTATGAGAGGCGGGATAAGCTGACCGATAAGTTCCAGATCGTGACTGCGGTATGGGGGGAGGAATACCTCGGGAGTGTCGATGACGCTCGTGTTGAGAAACTGGTCAGCCGCCTGCGAGGGAAGATCGAACCCAATCCTGCCAACCCAATTTATTTAATCACACGACGGGGCCGAGGTTATAAGCTGCTTACAACCCCGAGATCAGCTTAACATTCCAAACGCAGTTGTCGCCTAGTTAGGGGTGGAGATCACAGATGAAAGTCCGGCTGCTGGTTTACGACCCAGATCCGGAAGGCCGGCGCCTTTTCCGCAAGGCACTTCAAGAATCTTGCGAAGGGTGTGTGGCTGTGATACGGGCGAGCGCCGACAGTTGTGTGCAAGCTCTACACGAACACCCCTTCGATTCATTAATCCTCGGTTTGCCCATTGATATCCCCACACTCCTACAGGTTCTGCTTGCATACCAGGAAATCCCTAAGCGACCTGAGCTATTCCTGTTCGCGGAGCAGCCCCCCGAGGGCGATGGGCTTTCTTCTCGGCACTTTATAAAAACAACGTCGGGCATTGTTCAGTTTCTCGAAAATCTTGCGGGCTATCTACGCCCAGGCTTAATCTCTCGTGTAACGGATGAACTTGAGCGGGTTATTTTTGACCAATATAAAGGAGATGCCCGGCGAACGATTACAGAACATGCGATCGAGCTTCTAAGTGGGATCGGTTTGAACTCGATGTATATAAGCATCGATTCTGTGGATGGGCATTGGGTTTTACACGGTTCAAGTTACTCGAAAGACATTCATCAAGAAATTGATGGGCTTGTGGATAAATTCGGAAGGCTTGCACCGGACCCCGCGCGTGTTGAACAATCCTTACGCGAGGTACTCCTCGGCCAGTCCTCATACTATTCAGATCGCCCCGTGGAGATCATCCGCTCGATTTTTCCTTGGGCGACAGCAGCAGAGATCGATGGTTTGGTCAATAAGCTGCGTCTGAATGCGTTGTTTATGCTGCCGATCCTGGATGAAGAGCGGCCGCGGGGGATACTGATGGTCGCCGCGACCCTTTCCCTCCAGGCCCAAAACGCGCTTCAGATCTTCGCAAACGGGTTAAGTACGCTTCTCATGCGAGTGGAATCACTGGATCGCTTACGACGTGATGCGCACGTAATGAGGGTTTTGCAGCAAGTCGTTTATGCGCTCAGCTCAACGCTCGATTTTGAGACCATCCAGGACCAAGTCCTTGATCTACTAAAGACGGTAGTTCCCTTCGATTCCGCATGTGTAATACTCAGGGAAGAAGGGGAAATGATTGTGCGCCAGGTAAGAGGTTTCCTCCCCGCGGATGGAACGCTTCAGGTGGGTGAGCAAGTCATCCCTCCTGATCGCTCGGCTTTGGGGCAGGTCGTTTACGACGCCCGCCCTATACTTCTGCGCGCAGTTGAAGATCCGCTGCGAATTGGCTTTGAACGTTTCCCTGCCGACGTCAGATCTTGGTTAGGTGTACCGATTCTATGGAGGTCCGAGATTATCGGAGGTATGGCTTTAGGCAGCAGGGTACAGGGATTCTTTCAGGAGTACCATCTAAGAATTGTGCTTGGTTTTGCCCGGCAACTGGGGGTAGCGTTACAGAACGCTCGCCTTTTGCGCAGTTCCTCTGCTCGTGCTGAGAAGATGCGCTTAATGTATGAGATCGGTCGCAGTGCGATTGCGATTCTCGATATTAAACAACTGGCTCACGAAGTGGCGGCGGGTACCCTGAGAGTTTTTAATTACTATGCCGTAGGGATTCTGCTGTCCGAAGGGGGCAAATTGGTCCCGTGTGCATACTTGCGCGGCTCTGAAGGGGTTCCCGTGAGTCAGGTTGAGCCGCTAGACTTGAACGAGGCGGGATTTGTTCAAGAGGCTGTAACAAACGATAAGCCGCTTTTGATTTCAGATGTAAGCAAAGAGCCGCGGTTTCAACATCACACCGAACTTCCCAATACAGGCTGCGAAATGATCTTGCCTCTCTCAATTGCGGGGGAGGTCCTCGGTGTGATGATTGTTGATAAGGAAGAAGTTGGGCAACTTGGGGAGGAGGATTTGGAGATGCTTCAAGTTCTAACCTCCCTGATTGCGATTTCGTTAATCAACGCCCGCCTCTTCGGCGAGATCCATGACCATGCAGCTGTATTAGAAGAGCGAGTCGCGAGCCGCACCGCCGAGCTGCAATCACAAAAGGAACAAACGGAGGCGATCCTGAGCTCCGTTGCGGATGCTGTGCTCGTCTTCGATCTTGATGGGGCTCTGGTTTTGGCAAACCCACAGGCGCAGCTCCTGATGGCGGGTGAATGGAGTGAGGGGGTGCTAACGCAGATCTCTCGTCTGCAGGGAGCAGAGAGCAGGGTCCAAGAATCATTTGATATCGGTGGGGCATCATTTCAAGCTCTCGCCTCACCGGTCAAACTGGATGGAGGCTCAATCGGCACGGTGATTGTCCTGCGGGATATCACGCGTTTACAGGAATTAGACAGGTTAAAAAGTAAATTTGTGGCAACAGTCTCGCATGAATTACGAACCCCTCTTGCGAATATCAAGGTATACCTTTCGCTGCTCCAGAGATCTAAACGGGATAATCAAGAGAGGTATCTGGGCGTGCTTAATCAGGAGACGGACCGTCTCACGAGCATGATCAAGGAATTGTTGGACCTCGCTCGTTTGGAATCTCAGAAAGAAATCGAGATAGAGAATGTAGAGATCACAGCCATCCTTGACCAAGTTGTCGAGCGGCACCACCCGACTTGTGAGGAGAAGGGCATTCACATTGCTCATGAACCGGGGAGGGAACTGACGGTTTTGGGGAACCCCCACCAATTGATTCGCCTTTTCACCAATTTAGTCGCGAATGCAGCAACCTACACCGGTGCTGGGGGGACAATCTCCCTGCGTATCAGCGGCGAAGATGAAAAAGATGGAAGTGTTTACACGTGCATAGAAGTCCGCGATAATGGAGTCGGGATTTCTGAGGAAGACCTCCCATTTTTATTTGACCGTTTTTATCGTGGTACTATGGCACAGGAACACAAGATACACGGAAGCGGCTTGGGCCTTGCGATTGTGCGGGAGATCGCGATGCTACACGGCGGCCTCGTTGAGGTAGAGAGCGAGGTTGGACTTGGAAGCGTTTTTACTGTTTGGCTGCCTCTGTTAAATAAGGAACAAGGATAACCATGACCAAACCACTGATCCTGGTCGTCGAAGATGATCTGGCGCTGCTTGAAGGGATTCGAGAACTTCTGGAACTAACCGAGTACAAGGTACTCACCGCCATGAACGGACGAGAAGCGCTTGATGTTTTGGAAAAACAACGCCCAGACTTGATCGTTTCAGACATCATGATGCCGGAGATGGATGGGTATCAATTTCATGAAAAGGTGAGCGAACAGCCTGAGCTTAGCGCAATTCCATTTATCTTCCTCACCGCGCGTGGAGAAAAAGCAGATATTCGCCGCGGCAAAAAAATTGGCGTCGATGATTACATCACCAAACCGTTTGATGATGAGGATTTATTGGTCGGCGTAAGGGCGAAGCTTAGTCGGTGGGAGGGCCTCCGTAAGCAACGAGATGAGGAAGTTTCCGACCTAAAGAGTAAGATTCTGCTTACACTGAGCCATGAATTCCGAACACCGCTGACGTACATCATCAATTATTCCGATTTGCTCGAGCTCGAAGGTCAGAAAGTCGAAGGAGAAGATTTCCAGGATTTTATGCAAGGCATTCGCCGAGGAGCCCTGCGGCTGAACAGCCTAGTTGATGATTTCCTCATCTTAGTGGAGATCGACACTGGCGAGGCGGAGGAGGCTTATCGTTACCGGAGGCGTCGAATTGAAGAGACGGGCCTTTGGTTGCGTGTGATCGTAAAACCCTTCCAGCCAACAGCGGAAGAACGAGGGTTGACTCTGATTACGGATGTCCCAGAGGATCTTCCAACGCTTATAGCAGATGAGGCATATCTCTCGGACGCGATTGGGCGTTTGCTCGATAATGCAATTAAGTTCTCAACGGATGAAAGTGAATGGGTCCGGTTTTCAGCGGAAGCTGAGGGAGACCGGTTGATCCTGCGCGTCCAGGATCAAGGGCAAGGGATAAAGGAGCAAGACCTGGACGGCTTGTTCGATGTGTTCTACCAGATCGACCGTGCGAAACGTGAGCAGCAGGGGTCTGGATCCGGCCTAGCAATCTGTAAGGGGATCATCGGAGTCCATGGTGGCGAGGTTGGTGTTGAAAGTGAATTCGGGAAAGGGAGCACTTTCTGGATCTCGCTACCTTTCGAGCCCCTGGATTCTCAAGGCGAAGTTACAGAGAACGCGTGATGGTTAGGACGCCCCCTGGTGTCGTTGCCAGGGGTTTGAAACTCAATTCTTAGGCCCCTTCAGCTACAGATTGACCAAATTCGAGAAGCCGACTGACCTGTTCGGGCTCGCGAGCTTCAGCGTACACTCGCAATACCGGCTCGGTCCCGGACGGTCGGATCAGGAGCCATGAATCGTCAGCCAAGAGGTACTTCACACCATCCATCGTGTTTACCGAGGAGATTTCAACACCGCCGATGGATGACGGCGCGTCTTCAGCGAGTTGTTTAACCATTTGCTCCTTCACAATCGGACGGGCAAGACGCAGATCAACACGTTTATATTGGGCGGGTCCAACCTCGGCGAGCAAATCAGCGACCATCTCATCTAGCGGGACGCCGCTTTCCGCGACCATTTCCGTGAGCAAAAGCCCCATGAGGATACCGTCTCCTTCTGGAATATGTCCTTTGAAGGAGATTCCACCTGACTCTTCGCCGCCAATGAGAACATCATCTTGAAGCATCCACTCGGCAATGTAATTGAATCCGACGGGCGTCTCTATTACCTCGAGCCCAAATTTCTCGGCCAGGCTGTTTATCATCTGAGTGGTTGACACTGTTTTTACGACTTTTCCGCGCAAACCACGTTTCTCGTAAAGGTATTTGAGTGCAAGAGCCATGATGCGGTGTGGATCGACGAACTGTCCACGACCATCCATGGCGCCGAGACGGTCGGCATCGCCGTCCGTAGCCAGGCCGAGTTGGCCATGACCGGCGGCGATCGCGCCGGCAAGCGCGCCAAGGTAGTGCCCAATAGGTTCAGGATGGATGCCGCCGAACCCGGGGTTCATCTCTCCGCGAACCTCGAACACCTCACAACCCGTGCCCTGCAGTATGCCGCCTATTTGCCCTCTGCCGGATCCGAACATCGAATCAACGACGATGTGCTGTGGATTATCTGCGATTTTGTCGAAGTCGATGAGTTGTCTCAGGTGGTCATAATAGGCCGGCGTGGGGTTTATGCGTTCGATCAGACCTTCGGAGCGAGCTTGCTCGAAATCCATTAAATTCGGTCCCCGACCTCGAGCCTCGTTGTCGCTGAGATAAACCTCCACTCTCCGGCATTGCTCTCTGGCGGCTGAGTAGCCCTGCGCGGCCTTGAGCTTTACGCCATTGTAGCGAGGGGCGTTATGCGAAGCGGTGATCATGATTCCCGCGATCGCCCCCAGGTGTCTCACGGTGTATGAGACCGAAGGAGTGGGCACGTCAGCCGTGGTGAGATACACCTTGTATCCATTAGCTGCGAGAACCCGCGCCGCTTCAGCCGCGTAGCGGTCGGAGAGGAAACGAGTGTCGAACCCGACCACCATGCGTTTCGAATCTGGTTTCGGTCCGCTCGTTACTCCGTTGAGCCACTCCTCCGAAGCGACGGCATCCGCGATCGCTTGAGAGATACGGCGCAAGTTGTGAAAGGTAAACGTGTCGGAGATCACTCCCCGCCATCCGTCTGTTCCAAAGTGGATGGGCATGGTTCCTCCTAGGGTAGATTTAAGTCGCGGCGGGATTGTATCAGGCGCTTAAGGAGGGGTCAAACGTGGTGAAATTCGGAGATGAGGGGTGGGCTCAGTAGATAAGGCCGACAACCAGGTCGTTGAGGTTTGTGCCGGTCGGACCGGTATGAAGGAGAGCACCCGCAGCTTTTAGAAGAGGGTACGCGTCATTCTCTTGAAGCGCTTCTTGTGGCACGAAACCAAATGATCTTGCTCTGGCTGCTGTATCCCCGGTGACGATTGCGCCTGCTGCGTCCGTGGGCCCGTCGATGCCATCCGTAGCGAAGCTCATGACGGCTACACCCTGTGTGTCTGCAAGGGCGATGGCCGCGGCGAGCGCCAATTCTTGATTGCGTCCACCAAGGCCTTGGCCCCGTACCGTAACTGTGGTTTCGCCGCCCATTAATAGACAGACGGGTTTTTCGATAGACCCGCGCTCACGAAGGTTTTTAATCTGCAGGCCGAAACGCGCTCCGATTTCGCTCGCCTCGCCCTGCATTTTTGTTGTGACGGTCTTGACAGAAAAGCCGAGGGCTTGCGCATGCTGTCCGGCAGCGTGAACGACGCGTGAGTTGGTTCCGATCAAAATATTCATTGGGCGTCGAGCCTTTTCCAACGGAGGGTCGGGCCGGTCAAGAGCGGAACGAATCGAGGCACAGGTTTCTGACCATAGCCCGCTCTCCTGCAGTATGTGGCGCGCCTCAGCTCGCGAGGCACGTTTCAGGACTGTTGGCCCCGATGCTATGGCCGAAAGACGGTCGCCGACGACATCTGACAGGATAAGGGATACTACGCGCGCAGGAGCGGCTAGCCGCGCTAGCCCCCCATTTTTTATGCGAGAAAGTGCTCTGCGTATGGTGTTAATCTCGTGGATTGGAAGCCCGGATTGGATGAGAAGTGTGTTTAGGAGACGGAGGTCATCGAGTTCGATGCCCGGAAGCGGCAGTTCGAGCATTGCCGATCCCCCACCGGAGACGAGCGCAAGCAGAAGATCATCAGCAGTGGCACTTTCAAGGAGCAGCTCGGCAGCGCGCCCCGCGTCGAGGCTGCCAGCATCCGGCAGTGGATGACCGGCACGGAAAATTTGAAGTGAAGGTGGTAGATCATCAATATGGTGTGGCGCAGCGATGATGCCAGCAACGATTTGATCCTGAAGGATCTCCACGGCAGCTCTGGTCATCGCCGGTGCCGCTTTTCCAAACGCGACCAGGTATATCCGTGCCCCGGGTTTTAACCCTATCGTGTGTATCCCTGCCTCGATACCTTCACTGGAAAGATGCATGTGCTCTCGAACAGCTCGATGGGCATCGGCAGCATCGAGTGCATGCAGAGAGATCTGTTGTAGGTGTTTCTTGTGATCATCAAATCGAGGGAGCTCTATCATAGCCTGAACGAGATCTCCATCACCGACTGTGATATTAAGGGTTGGAGAGCGCTTCCGCCGCGGCTTGGGCTGCGGTTGTTGGAGCTTCTCCTCCGCCGATGACGGCTTCGACAGAATCATAAAGAACGGGTCCGATCGTGAGGCGAAGCGATGAATGCGGCATCGGTTGCGTTACGGTGACAAGGCTGCTGGCTAAGGCGGCATCGTCCCCTTCTGGCCAGGCTGCTAAAGAGGCGCTTGTAGGTGGGAGCATCCCCAGTGAGTGAGTCCACAGCCCGAGGAAATCAGGGGCGCTAAGCCAGGCAAGCAACTCGGCGACGATCGGGATCCGTTCGGCATCCTGTGTAACGATTGCCCAGGACCATGTTGAGGCGAGACCTACACCGTTGCCACCCTGGGTTGGAAGAGGTACTGCGGAGAACTTCTCCGAATCATGCTCTAACATATAGAAGGTTAAAGGAGTCACAGCGCTGGCTGCACCATTGTCTTGCAGCACAGACCAGGATTGTTCCGCAGAGGTGATTTGTCTTACGGAATAAGGGAGAATTTGAGCAGCAAGGGCAGCGTTATAGAAGGTTAATACTTCGGATAACACAGCGGGGTTTAGGGTTGGATCTTCGTCGGAATTGAGGAGATAACCATCCAAGGAGAGATACTGTGCCAATGTGAAGGTTGCCAGCGGATCTCCGGCAGGAAAGAGGAAACTGCGCGGTTCACCGAGTAGATCATCCCAACTTCTGGGGGGTGAGGTGTAGAGATCGCTAAGGTATGCGAGGATATCTACTTCACTGGCAATTGGAAGGCCAAAGAAATTCCCCGATACGCGTGCGGCGGGTAGACTAAACTCATACCAATCCGGGTCTTCAGGAACCGGGAGAACACCATCTAACCCGATAACCAGGTTTTTGGAAACTGCAATCTCCATGCTCGAAGTGCTGAATGTAATCGCATCCGGAAGGAGTGCAGGCGCGGCTGCATTCGCAGCGATGAGCGTCTCTAATAAACCCGAGGGGCCATCAATGCTTTTAACCCGCACCTGGATGCTTAACCCGGGATGAAGCTGCTCAAAAGATCGCAAACGCTCCGTGAGCAATGCGCCGGCGGAGCTTTCTGAATCCGACGCGAACGGCGGAGCGACCCAGAGCGTCAGACTGCGAGGTGATTGTTGTGGCACCTCAGTTGCCGATGCCGTAGGCACCGGGGAACTTGGTATCATCGTCGGTGGACCGGGAGTCGTCGTGGGGTTAGTCGTTAAGCACCCAGAAAGTGCGACTGTTAGAATTAGGTAGACTGGCAGGCGGCGGTTGATTTTTTGCATAGTCCCGCGATTATACTGTCTCCTAGGACGCAATGGGAATATTCGAAGCGTAAGGATTGGAAAGCCTATTTCCTGAAAATCTCCATCATATGAAGGTTTCCCGTAAGTTGTGAGTGAGCCAGATATGCTAGAATCGACTCAGTATGGCTGCATCTGATCGTCTCAAACCCATCTTACAGGGGATTCCCAGCAAACCCGGTTGCTACCTGATGAAGGACAAGGAGAGCCGGGTTATTTATGTTGGTAAAGCAGTCAACCTGCGCAGCCGGGTTCGATCCTATTTCCACAAAGCTGCCAACCACAGCCGCAAAACAGCCGAGATGGTCTTGAAGATCGAGGATATTGAATGGATCGTTGTCAGCTCAGAGCTCGAGGCGCTAATTCTGGAGATGAACCTCATTAAGCGTTATCGACCGAAGTACAATATCCGCCTTAAGGATGATAAAAGATATCCGTACATTAAAATCTTTTGGAAAGACCCTTTCCCGAAAGTCATGGTTACACGTCGGGTATTGAAAGATGGGGCACGCTATTTTGGCCCCTATACAAGCGTCTGGGCTGTCCATCAGACACTTGATGTGTTACGCAAGATCTTCCCCTATCTCACCTGCGATCGCGTGATCACAGGCGAAGACCAACGTGCATGCCTTTATAACGATATTAAGCTCTGCTTGGCGCCTTGTATTGGGAAAATTGAAACTGTGGGTTATCGAGCGATGATCGATGACCTCGGGCGATTCCTTCAAGGGCGCACGGATCCGATAGTGAGCCGGCTTGAGCAGGAGATGGAGAGAGCGTCGGAAGCGCTGGAATATGAGAAAGCTGGAACCATACGCGATCAGTTGATCGCCATCGAGAAGGTCGTCGAGGGGCAGAAAGTTGTCACGCAGGATAAGCTTGATACGGATGTCATCGCCTTCGCTCGAGACGAGCGTGACGCTTGCATTCAGATATTTTTTGTTCGCAGGGGCAAACTCATCGGGACAGAGTATTTCGTGCTTGATGGTACGCGTGAGGCTCATGACCAAGAATTAGTGGAGGCTTTTGTAAAACAGTTCTATACTGAGGCGACTCATATCCCGACGAGAATTCTCCTACCGATTGAGATAGAGGAAGCACGCATCATCGAAATCTGGCTCAACAATCGGCGCGGAGGGGCAAAGGTTTACTTGAAGGTGCCGCGTCGTGGCGCGAAGCGAGATTTGGTGGCATTGGTGGCGGAAAACGCGGCGGAGACCCTGGCCTCTCTAAAGGCAAAATGGGAGGCGGACCGCAGCAAACACGTACAGGCGATGAGTGAGCTCCAGGAGGCGCTAGCACTTCAAGCCCCACTAAATCGCATTGAGTGCTACGATATATCCAATCTACAAGGGACAGCTGCAGCGGGTTCGATGGTTGTATTCGAGCAGGGAACGCCCAGCAAGAAACTCTACCGGAAGTTCACGATTAAGAATGTTCGGGGTCAAGACGATTTCGCCAGTATGGAGGAAATCTTAGGGCGGCGCTTCCGACGTTGGCAGATTGCGAACGAGGAGGCTGGGAAGCCGGGCGGGTTACTGGACAAGAGTTTTGGTTTGTTGCCGGATCTTCTAATCGTCGATGGCGGCAAGGGGCAGCTGAGCAGGGCTTGCAAGATCCTGGAGGAACACAATCTGAAAGAGCGTGTGCCGGTTGTTGGGTTGGCAAAAGGGCACGAGGAGCTCTACCTTCCTAATAAATCCGACCCCGTCATCCTGCCGCGACGATCACAAGGTTTGTACCTTGTTCAGCGGATTAGAGATGAAGCCCACCGTTTCGCCCTGCGGCAGCATCGGACTCAACGCAGGCGCGGAGGGCTGGCTTCCAAGCTCGACAGTATCAATGGTGTCGGTCCGGCACGCCGGAAGGCATTGCTTAAGACCTTTGGTGACATCGAAGGGATTCGGCAAGCGAGCATTGAAGAGTTAGCCGGCATCTCCGGGATTACATCAAAGACAGCGGAGCAGATTCAAGAAGCGCTCACAGGCTAATGGAGGAAAGAATGCGGGCAGTCTGGATAGTGGACGACGACGATGAGATGAGCCATGCCGTAAAGCTGATGTTGCAGCTTCTCGATTCTACAGTTGAGATTTTCCGTGATGCACGCAGTGCAGCCAAGCGGCTTTTAGCGGGTGACCGGCCGGACCTAATCGTGTTGGACATCAACATGCCGGAAGTCAGCGGGATCGATTTTTTGGAGTTCCTGCGTATGCGCAATGATTTAAAAGAGATTCCGGTGGTGATGCTCTCGTCTGAGACAACCGACATCCAGGTCGATGAAGCCATGCGGATTGGCGCTAACGCCTTTGTTTTTAAACCCGTGACGCTCGAGGAGCTGGAAGAAGCAATGCAAATAGCGCTCCCTAAACTTTAGTTTATCTTCCTCGTAAGTAGAGAATCCTCGCAAGTTAGTAAAATCGGTTCACCTCCATCATGTATGGAGTTGAGAAGCTCTGCTTCCGATCGCGGGCGTAGCTTGCGCTTTGAACCCGCGCGTTTGAATGAATAGATCGGCAATTGCAGAGGTGATGTATCTCTTTTCTTCCCCCCTAAATCCCCCAATGCCCCCTCCGCTCTGCTTCGGGGATGCACGCGAGGGGACTGTGGGGGACTTATCATCCCGAGCTCGTCGAGGGACCACTCCCCTCGCGAAGCACTCATGGCTCCTACGGAGTGCTACACGAAGCGCAGCGTGGAGCACACCCCCTGGATCAAACATCAAGCTCTCAGCTCGAACCAATCCTGCAAATCAGAATATGTGGAAACTTCCTTATCTAGAACCCTATATCCCAATGAAACGCAATCCAGAGCAGAATGTGCAGAGCCCGGCTATGGAACTCGGGTGCATATGGATTGAATCATTAGCCATTCGGAAGGATACGTGGGGGCATAATAAAGTTTATTCGTTCGATCCTGGCGGATCGATTAAAAACCCGAGACGCGCGGCAGCAGCCTGTAGTTTTGGCCAATCTGAGGATTGTACGATCGCGATAGTAGGGCTGAGGATCTCTATTAAATAACGATTTGTCGATTTCTTGCTGCGCAGCATCTCGAGTACATCTGGGGATTGGACGCGTAAGACCCAGTATTGCTTGATATATGCTTCTGTGCCTCTCTCTGCCCAGCGAGTTAACGCCAGATCAACCGGACGCGGCAGCGGGGATTCGCAGGTCTTCTCCAGGATCGTGCGGATATGTTGATGGGATAAACCTTGCTCTCTGGCAAGCTGCAGTGTGCTAGGGGTGAGGCGGTACTCATACTTCGCACTTTCAACCGATACCCAATGTGAGAAGCGTGCGATCTGATAGCGAACAGCTCCATTAACCCCACGAGGAACAATAATGCGACCATCGGAGTGAATGGCGATTGCCTTATCCGGTTCTTCAACGTGGACTGGCGCTTTCGGATCATACAGCAGCGCCGATACTGACGTGAGGCGAAAAGAGGGTTTCGAAGCCGATTGAGAATCTTGCCCGAGATCGACAGCTCCAAGCCAGTGAAGAGGACCGGTGATTACATAGCGGATAAGGGCGCCATCGACCATATTCCAGTTCTCGATGCCATGGAGGAAAATCCCACTTTGATTTTGAAGATACCAGGATTCAAAATCACCACCGGGCCGTTGAAAGGCCGGGTAGGTTTGTCGAATCATCTCCACGAAATCATTCAGATCCCACCAAAGCCCGGGCTTTAAAGGCTTCAGGAGATCTAGAACCCCTTGCCGCGAGAGCCCGGGGTCATTGGGCCAGGTATCCGTGTTACATACGATGTGAGGGAGTGCAGCCAGGTCATTCCAGATCACAGAGTCTTTCCAGGCCAAAAGCAGGTCGCGTATTGCCTGAGAGCGCGGAGCGTTTATGAAAGCGCGGGCTCTCTCGGGATTTGGCGTCCAGGGTGGGCCCTCGATTATTAATATTTCATGCAGGATTGTGAGCAGAAGGTTATGCAAACCTGGAATTAGAAGAAACCGCTCCAGTGTGAGGCCGGGCTTCTGGGAGAGCTCGAATGAGGGGAAGGGAGTGCGGCGCATGGCAGCCAGAAGAGTTGTGGCATCGTCAACTGCAGCCGATGTTGCCAAATAGGCATGTTTTGGATCTTGTGTCAGAGGTGAAAGGAAAGGGACGCTGTAATCAGGAAGTGTTTCGCTCAACATCTGCAGCAAATCTGTTGGGATATAGGCGAATTCCTGCGGACCCTTGGGTGTGTCAGCAAATGCTCGTCCGATCAGGCCGCGATACCAAAGTACCTCAACCGGAGAAGCAGGTCTGCGCCAGGGCTGTTCGCGATCGCGCTTTCCGGCTCCCATTTCCCGAAATTCTCCATGGTCCCGGATCAGGTCAGGCAATGCCATCCTGCCGCCAGCTTGGGCTATTCCTGCAAGGGTTTGTTTGGCTGCATCGGGTAAGCTATCGAGCAGTTCATCGAGCGTGTTGCGATTGAGCATGGAGAGCGTTATTTCGTCGACGACGGATCGATGGGAGCCCTGGGGTAAGTCGAATCCCCATAGTTCACAGAGAATCCGCAGGTAGCCCGTATCCTGGTCTTCGAGTGTGTGGGGTAAGGATCTCATGTGGAGTGGAATCTACAACACTTATGTTTATTAGAGAAGGTTATCCACTCTAGATGACAACGCGTAACGCGTTCGGAAGGATCTTGATCTGAATTTCAGTGACAGTGGAATCGAACCCGGCGAAGACCTCGCCATCCAGATGGATTGTTACAGGCTCCTCAGACGTTAATTGCAGTTCGCTGAAGTGACCCATTCGAACCGACTTAAACCGGCCGTGAGTGCCATTCATCACTTCCGGGATCAAGCGGAACATCATCGGGCGGGACACGTTCTCAATCATCGCGTAGT
>SOJU01000088.1 GCA_004376465.1 Anaerolineales bacterium
TAGATTATCGCCGTATCCGAGCTGTCCTGAATGATATTTCAATTCCTGGCTATAAGCAGGATATCCAACGGCTTATGCGAGAACTTCTCAGGATTTGGCAGGCTTTCATGCGCGGCCAGCTCCTCGTTGTCGCCATTGCTGGATTTCTCACGTATTTGCTCATGCAGATACTTGGCGTTCGATTCCCGATCGGTCTGGGGGTTTTAGGGGGAATAGCGAAATTTATCCCCATTGTTGGTCCTGTAACCGCGGGGCTTATCGCCGCACTTGTCGGTCTCTTCCAGCCATCGAATTGGTTTGGCTTAATGCCCCTGGCCTATGCCGCACTCATCGTGGTTTGCGTCATTATCCTGGATCAATCCATCGATATTTTCGTGGTACCGCGTATCATGGGTCCCACATTGAATCTGCATCCTGCCTTGATCCTGGTGGGGTTGGTGATAGGTGCCAGTCTGGCGGGGATTATTGGTTTGCTGCTCTCCGCGCCTACAATAGCATCATTCCTTCTCTTGGGGCGGTATATTTACCGAAAGATGTCCGATCTTTCGCCCTGGGATCCGCCGATCGATGTTTTAGCGGAGCGCACTCCTGAGGATCCGATTCTCCCGAGAATCTGGAAAGCTATGAAGAAGCGATGGAATCAAGGCAAGAATTCGCAAGAATGAGAGAAATGCTCCTGTGTTGACATGCTCACCCCCGTGATAGGCCGCCGGCTCTCGCCTTTTTCGAAAGCGGCTCGTATACTGAAGGAACCAAACCGCGCGTATAAATAGCATCGAGGGTTTCAAACGACATCCATTACCTGGAGGTGTGCAGCGATGACAGATTCAGAAGAAATCACAACGAAAATCATAGCTGAGACGACTAATTTCATCGTTTGGTCGGCAGAAGAGCCAGATGGTGAAACTACATACCATGTCGAGCTCGGGACCGTGACATTACATTTTTTCCGTGAGGAATGGGATGAATTTCTAGAGGCGGTTAAGGCTCTGTAGCAGCACACAAGAGATTGGCTAACCCATTCCCCATTATCTTGGGCACGGTTTACCAATGCAGATCGCCCTTTGATCAAAATGATTGCGCCCCCTGGAAACCAGCCGCAATTGTCAATAAAATTCACTGGTGCTAATATCCGCTACCACGCTATTCTTGGTGAATTAGAATGCAACGACGTACAGAGTTGATCACCTGGGAAGAGGTTGAAAAACTGATTGACCACCTCACCCCACAATTTCAGATGGAATTCGAGGCAATGGTGATCATCACTCGTGGCGGGATCGTCCCCGGAGGATTGCTGTGTGAGTCGCTCAATATTGAAAGTGTTCTCACCGCCGCAGTGGATTTTCCTTTCGCGTCCAAGATTGATACTGCGAAGCTCCTGGCTTGGCCACAGTTCATACAATTTCCAGATGACAATCAATTAGAAGACCGCAAACTACTCGTTGTCGATGATGTTTGGGGATCTGGGCGAACGATTACAGCTGTTCGCAACCGGATTGTTGCGGCGAAGGGGGTGCCCCTCACTTGCGTCCTACATTACAACCCGTACCGAAATCTCTTCGGCCAGCTGCGACCTGATTATTTCGCTGCAAGCACAGATGCCCATATTGTCTACCCCTGGGAAGTGGACCAGGGGCTGGACCGGGTGCTTCTCGACGAACCGGAATAGA
>SOJU01000213.1 GCA_004376465.1 Anaerolineales bacterium
ACCCAATCGTTGTGCTTCTTCTGGTTCGAGGAACCCGCCTGAATCCATGACATCGCGCGCCAGCCGATGCCCAATCAATTTCCTGAGAATGCAATCCGCCACGTAGGGAACGGGAACCCCTAACTTAATCTCATTCAATCCGATCAGCTTGCGCCCTTCTGATATAAATCGGTAATCACAACATAGGCTTAAAATACAGCCCCCGGCAATCGCATGGCCTGTAATCCCTGCGACGAGTGGTTTGGGCGTAGTCAACATGCCAAGGCACATCTGGTTGTAGGACTGGTAGAAAGATCGGAAATCTTCCTCGCCGAGATCGATCAAATTCGGGATATCCAAGCCGATGGAGAAGAATTTACTGTTTGAGCTTGTAAGCACCATCCCGAGCACATCAGGATCTTCAGCTTGGCTCTTAAGCGCTGAGTCTAGTGCATGGACAAGGTCGCCATTGATTGCGTTGGTAACCTCTTGATTTAGCTTAAGGATCGCGACCTGGTTTTGATGCTCTATCGTTACAAATTCTTCCTTCATCATGGCACCTCACGAGTATCAGCTGTCTGGTCTTGCTTGCAAGTCATAGGCTCCATACAGCCACTTTCTCACATGATAATCTAAAGATTAGGCTTATCTTCCACCTCCACCAGGGTAGTATCTATGGATTGTATTTGTGTTTGTAACACGCTCAGCTCTTCGATGGAGCGATCGCGTTCATCCCCTCGTTGATCGTCAAACTTAAGCCTATCTTCATATTCTGATACCAGAAGGACAAGAAGCTTCCTTCGTTCTTGAAGATCTGTTATCAGTGCTTTAGGATCGTCGCCTTTTTCCATAACCAGTCTGCGTTCCAGCTAATAGAATCTTATGCTCATATCGCAAGCCGCCTGATCATCAATACCACAACTATCTGCAGCGATCTTCATGATTCGTCTCGCGACGCCTTACCCAATAGTTATCGAAATACACCTGCCTCAGCATACCAGATGGCAGCAGAGGCAGGCAAGCAACACAATTATGGTGAAACGATTATCAGATGTATTTAAGCTATTTTTCTAGCTCTTTACCGATCTTCGAAACTTCATCCCCCAAATCCATGAGCATGTATAGCCCCTCGGATATCGCTCGCAGGGAAACAAAAAAGAAACCCGCGACGGCAGCAAGGAGCAGCGGTGTGGATAGATTGCCGATCATCTGGTTGAGCGTAACTATAGCACCTTGGAATTGGACGCCGGCGACCGATAGCACGAAGATAATCAGATTAATCACGAAAAGCACAATTACTGCAAGAAACAACCAGGATAACAGCATCGCTTGAGACGATGTCGATATTAAATTCTTTCTATTAATATATCTATCGTCATCTTCCTGAATATCCGTTGTTTTCGTTTCCATTTCTTCTGTCATGTTTTCCTCCTCAGGATTCATCTGGCGCCGCACAGTTTGCGCCCAAACTCTGAGCGCTGCAGCAGTATGCAGACAGCTTTGATCTGCCGGACTGAATTGTAAGACATAATTGGAATCTTGGGTTCCCAATTAGTAGAGCTAAATTGGCGGGCGCTTGACACAAGACCTATCAATTTCATGGTTCCATAGGGACAGACTGTGCATTATCCCTATTCGTATGACCGTTCTAGCTTCTCTTCCAAGTTAGCCTTTACGGATGGCCACTCGCTTTCGATAATGCTGTAGTAGATAGAGTCGCGGACTTGACCATCGGCCGTAATCATTTGTTTGCGCAGGGTACCTTCCTTGACCGCACCTATCCGTTCAAGGGATTTCTGTGATCGCTGGTTGCGTGCGTCGGTCTTGAATTGCACGCGAATGCAGCCCAAGGTCTCGAAAGCGTGCTTCAAAAGTAAATACTTACACTCGGTATTCACTCCAGATCGCTGATAAGCCCGGCCATACCAGGTGCCGCCGATTTCCAAAGCCCGGTGGTCTTCTCTTATCTCCAGGTAGCGTGAACAACCTATGGGCTTATTCGACTCAAGAAGAACCGCTACGAAAGGCAGGTCTGCCCCCCGCGCCTCTCGGGCAAGCAGCATCTTAACATGCTCGGACATCTTTACTTCTGTGTTGATGTTTCCGTATGGCAGAAATTGCCAGATGGACTCATCCTGTCCGGCAATCGCCAAGTCGGGCACATGAGCTTCCGAAAGTGGTTCCAAGCGCACAATAGAACCAATGAGGCGAACAGGTTGAATAGTCATCATAAAGATTCAACCACTTCCTTTCAAATGCAGAATTTGATTAATCATCCCTGATGGGTAAAGTCACAGGGTACCCATCAGGTTTCCGGAAAGCATCATGGTGCAATTCTACGGTGCAATGTGTTGCTTTTCAAGTTAGTCGATAGACTAATACCACGCTAATCTAGGATACCTAGCTTACGTACTAATCGCCTGATAACGCTCCGCCCTCTGTTCGTACTTCTTTCGCCGAGGGATTCTCGTTCCAAGCCTTAGGTTCAATTTTCAAACCTTCGTCAATTTATCCCCCAGCCGCTGGAAATAGTTTTCCAGCGTGCAAAACGCACAACACCATCATATATACAAGAAAAAACGGCTGCATGTCCACTCTGCATCGAGGGCAAGCAACCGTACAGTTGTTTTTCCGGTTTGGACAGTAATGGGCTTCGTGTTATGGATATGGGTATGTGATAGAAAGGTACTCGATTAATATTTCCTGTTCGGAGGCATTAAGCTCGGCGCCTTTGCCCACCATTTCCCGAACGTTCAATCCCCATCCTGCCGCGCTTTTCGAGGCGCTCTCGACTCGATCGAGCGTATGGCAAGCCGTGCAGCGCTCCTCGAGAAGCGTTTTCCCGTCGATTGATGTCTCGACTTCAGTGTTCACTTCCGTGATTGGGGCAACTTCACCCGTTGACCCACCACAGGCTGAAATGAAAACACTCAGAAGTAGCGTAAGAATAGCAATCTTAAATGTCGTTCGTCGAATCATCATTCGTATCTCCTTCTAAGAACCGGTGTCGACCGGGTCTTTTAACTTATTTGGATATATTCCAGTAAGTATATCCTTATATATGCGATTATAACGGATTATTAAGCTGACGAGTCGGAGTAATCCCGACAGCTATGCATCCTCCCTGCCTTTGTCTTACCACATCGCTATCGAAAAGAACCGCAGCTCGCTCAGAAATCTGCGATCAAATCACGCTTCCTGCGAGGTCGGCTGATTAAGACCCCAGAGATTTCCTTGAACAGCAAGCCGGTTGTGCGCCTACACCTCACCTAGCACGGCCGCCGGTTGTTGGAAGTAGTCTTGCACTTCTGCATAGTATCTGCCAACGTGAATACCATCCATTAATGCATGATGTCCTTGCACACTCAACGGCATCTTCAAGGATTCGTCCTCTTTGAAGAGTTTCCCCCACGCAAACCGCGGCACAGAATCCGCTGGCTGCAAGCGAAGCGGGTGCATAAAGCTTGTGAACGACACCCAAGGGATCGCTGTCATGTACAACAAGTCGTCTTGTTCTGGTCCGTCTTCCAGCGTGGGATCATCTTTCACATAAGCAATCCTCTCAGCAGCTTTAGCTGCAAACTCTGAGAAATTCTCAATATATTCAAACGTACAGAAGCTGAACAGATCATCATCCGTTAGAATCGTTCCAGATGGGTGTACGATCTCATGCTCGACAACTTTTCCCGATCGAATACGATAACGGAATTCAGGAATCGCATTCGCTGCTCGTGCGAGTACGTATACTACCGCTACAGTAAATGATATTCCACGCTGTTTGACAAAAGGATAGAATACTGTCAGGTCTACATTTGCGCACAAGCTGAAGTGTGGATATTCAAAAGCACTGAAAACCTTGAAATGCTCGCGTCGTGGCCAAGTCTGGATGTCGATCTGCCGCATACGTCACCTCCAGGTTGATGCGTGAATATCTTCGAATACCGTATCACGCTTGCTCAGCTTAACGATTTTATGTTGCATGTACCACGTTCTCTGTGGTAACCAGCCGGGATATTCCCAACCGGCACCTTTGCTCCCCTTTATCTTACAACTGTGCTATCAATTTTCGCCGCCCACAGGCTCGCATTCAGTGAATGGTACAGTGCACGGATGCAGGCTCAGTGTTCATACCCGCAAAATAGTTGTAACGAATCACCATTCTCGTGCATATTGTATATAGAGATAACAACATGCTCAAATTCAAAGATCTTTATTCCAAATATGCGCATGACGTCTATCGCTTTGCCTTTTGGCTCTCGGGTAACAGCGAGGATGCGAAGGATATCACTTCGGAAACATTCGTGCGCGCCTGGATGAATCTTAGTTCAATACGGACGGAAACGCTCAAGGGATACCTTTTGAAAATAGCGCGTAACGTGTACCTGGTTCAGCTTAGAAAACAAGGGAAGCATACCGAATTGGAGGATGCGCATCCTGATCCGTCGCCTGGGCCAGAAAAATCCATTGATGTCCGCAGTGAGCTGGCGCGCATCCAAACTTTTCTAAAAACATTGCCTGAAATTGATCGTTCTGCGTTTGTCATCCGCATTAAATACGAATTGCCTTACGCTGAGATAGCACGGATTTTGCAGATCTCCGAAGCCGCCGCAAGAGTGAAAGTCCATAGGGTACGGAAGAAACTGATTGCGAACCGAATGGATGAGGAGGCGACCTAACGATGGATCCAATCGAAAACGGGATAATTACACCACGGGACGAGAGGCAACCAGGAGGGAAAATGGATATAACGAGGGATATTGTCTTAGATTTGCTACCTCTGTATATCGCTGGTGAAGTGAGCGATGACACGAAGATAATCGTCGAAAGGTTCCTGGAAACAGACTCCTCACTGGCGAGTATGGTTGAGCATGCTACTAGCATCGGGTTCAATGAGGTTCCAATCCCACTATCACAGGAGGAAATAATGGAAGCTTATAAGAAAGCAAACAAGATGATGGTAATTCGAACACTAGGATTGGCCGTTGTAATTGCGGGCACTTTACTCGCCGTCTTGCTGATCGTGCCTCTCATTTACATCTTCGTCTTCTAACGGAGAAGGTATTGGCTATGGAGAGTGGCTTGCCTTATGGTTCTTCCAGAAGTGCCGAAATCTTACGAGAAGAATTTAGTTAAGGCAGTCGCTCTCATTGTCAATGTATTTATCACTTAACGCACGCCATCAGCTGAGCGCCGGCTGCATGGCGTTTTTATACTTTGCTGAAGGCATGATGATATTTCGCCCTACCAGTTTTTCCACTCAGAGCTTCTGGTTCCAACTCCAGTGCCATAAATACTTCCTCTGGCACCTCGTAGTCTGAGTCTATGCCAAACTGTGAAGAAGTCGAGAAGCCAAAGCGGGGATAATATTCGGGGTGTCCCAGAACAACAACGGCAACAAAACCGAGCTGCCGGCACTGTTCAAGACCAGCTCGAACAAGAGCCGAGCCGATACCTTTACACTGGTACTCTGATGCTACCGCCATGGGGGCCAGCCCCATCACCTTGAGGTCAGGATTCCCTGAGAGAATCACCGGTGAAAACATAATGTGACCGATAACATTCCCCTTATCCTCAGCAACAAGCGACACAACCGGCTGCGCATGTTCTCGTAGAACGTCAACAAGAGTGGCCTCAGCTGGTGTTTCAAAGGCTGATAGATTGACAGCAAAAACGGCATCGCGATCGTTTTCGTTTTCAGCTCGTATTAGCATAGACTCTCTTGAGAGATATAACGGTTTTCGCACTAAATTTGCGGGGCGGCAAATGTTCCTTTTCGGCGTGGTTCACATTTAAAAGCAAAGTCAAGCTTGAAATTATGCTTCCCACAATGAGAATACACTAAACTGGGTTTAGATAAAATTTACACTGCGAAATTAGTTGGAGTCAGGCGCCAACAGCTTCCTTGGTACGCTTGACTTCCCGGTTGCGGATGTGCGAATCGAGAATACGCTTGCGAATGCGCAAACTCTTCGGGGTGACCTCGAGCAACTCATCATCACCCA
>SOJU01000248.1 GCA_004376465.1 Anaerolineales bacterium
ATCATTTCACAGGTAGACCCGCAAGCTTCAGCTGAGATCACAATCGATGTCGGGAAGAACCCGCAACCCGAACAAGTTTGGGATGTCAATCAGGACGTTCAATTGGCTGGCAATACGATTCGATTGGTATCGGTTACTTTCCATTCGGATGGTTATTCTTTCCGCATCGATCCGGGATCTGACCTCACCGATTTAAGCGTTCAGATTGAAGGGCATCAAGCAATTGGGGCCGGAGGAGGTGGACCACTAAACCAAGCTTTCACTAAAAGCTTAGTCTACAGTGAATTACCCAAAGGTGAATTGACTATTCTTTTCTCCAATCCACGTTCAGCCAGCCCCACCGAAACATGGCAAGTGGAATGGCAGCCGGAGACCTTGCGGGACTTCACTCCCAGCGTGAGTGCTACGAATATCTGCTGGAATGCTGACACTATCCAGACGGTACCACTTTTACCGACAGGGCTGGATGGCAAAGTCGTGTTAACCCAACTGAACCCGCAGCCTCAAATCGTCCTTGTGTGGATGGATGGCGGTCAGAAGCAGGCAATCGCCGCAGGCAGCACCCGGGCAGCTCTCTCACAGGATGGCACTCGCCTGGTGTATTCCACCGCTGAAGGGATCCAAATCCTGGATCTCACCAGTGGAGAGACTACTGTGATAGCTGGCGTCTTTGGGCGAAACCTGCACTGGTCACCAGATGGAAGCCAGATTGCCTATGTGAACGCAGGTGATTTGTATGGCGTGCTCGTGATCGATAGCGATGGCAAAAATCCGAAACAGCTCTCCAACCTGGGTTATGAGTCGATTGCAGGTTGGTCGCCGGATGGTTCCACCCTTTACTACGCAATTCCTGGTTCGAGCGGAGACGGCTTCCTGTTGCGTTCGGTAAATGTGGGTACCAGAAATACCCAGGATCTGTTCGTGCTGGAAGATTCTTCCCGCAAAGCACCGATACCGGCTGTGTCGCCAAATGGAAAATGGATTGCCTATCGGGCCAGCGATAACAGCAGCCTTTACATGATGGGTATGGATGGAAGCGAGGCGCGCCTGTTGCTGGATAATCCAGCCACAGCGATCAATGGCATCGCCTGGGAAAGAGAAGGCAACTTGCTGGGTGTGAGCTTGATCACGCCGGAGACTCAGGATGGCGAGATCATCTTGATCGCAGCAGACAGCTGCGACACGTATCGTCTGCCTGGCTTGAGTGGCGCATTGGATGGGATATTCATCCCTTAAACCACGCGGACAAGTTTCTGATCCATCAACAGAGCGTCTGGAGGACAGTCAAAGGGCTGTCCTCCGGTCACTAAAATTTAAGGAAGATTATGACCCTTCGATACTATAGATATATTGCGTCAGTGATTGTGGTAATCACACTTTCAGGATGTATGCCATCACGAATAGTTGATGAAGAACAAGGGCACTCAATTACGCTTAAGGCTTCTGCCACCACAAATCCAACGGCTACTCGTGTTCCGACAACGCTGACCCCAACGATAACACAACTCCAGTCACCAACAATTACATCAGCCCCGCTGCTTACCCCAGCTTTATTGGGACAAGATTCAATGATGATCTTTATTGGTGAAACCATCCCGGACGGGACTAATTTCAAATCCGGAGAGACTTTCAGTAAAACATGGACGATTAAGAATGGGGGGACTCTCACCTGGGATGAGGGCTTTATCCTTATAAGGACTTCCTCCACTCCGCTAAATGAATTCCTCGGCGGGCCAGAACGGATTCCAATCACCAAAGAAGTTAAGCCCGGAGAGACATTTCAAATTGGAGTTGATCTGGTTGCGCCAACACAAAATGGCAGATACACCGTTTTCTATCAGCTTCAGGATGAGACTGGTTCGCTGGTTCCAAATAGCCAGGTCTGGGTAACCATCACAGTTGGAACCATTCCTTTAGTAGAATCGGGAGGCATCACTGCACGGTTTGTGGCTGCATCCATGCAAGCTGGCGAGTTTTCGGTGGACTTCTGTATGCAGCTTCCGGACGGACGGCAATGGTATCCCTGGGATGTGATCCTGATCGCCAATCAACAACAATACTCCCCAAGTGGCAGCCGCATTGATCCTTATGGAGCGATGACAGCCAATAAATGCTTCAGCTTTAGTTTCCCGGTTTCGGTTTCTTCGGGTATAAGTTACCAGTTGTCAATCGGAAAAGTAGAATTACCCCCTGAAGTAAACCAAGCTGAAAACTGCGCATATGCTCAGGCAACACTGCGGGCAGCCTACTCGGGATTAGATTTCACCTGTACTGGTCCTGGTTTTTGGTATGCCAATCTGGTTTTACCTACTGGAATGACCAAGGAACAGGCAGATCAACTCATTCTGGACGCAATGTCCAGCTCGATCTATGGTCCATGGTTATTGAACGGGAGTGCTCCCTAACAACACCCCCAGATTCAACTTACCAGTGCAAGGCTGATTCAGTAATCGGATTCCAACTATAGGAGGGTGACATTCTTTCCGAGGTTTCTCGATCCAGGCCTCCGCTTTTAGGATATTAACCTGGGACCTAGAGGATACGAGCCCGAATCCCAAAAAGCACCCTAAACCCAAGTTTCGAAAAGAAGAAAACGCACTTTCGGGCGCTTCCTCAAGAGGTCGCGGGGCTTGGAATCGCCTGTCCAGATCGAAACGTGGGAAACCAAGGACTTTCAGGTTATGAGTTGGAACCCTGAAAAGGGGGTCTTGGACCGTTAGACCGGGTTGCCAAGGGTGGCCTTCTGGATTTTTTTCGCATGGGACCCGGCGAGCTTCAGATTTCTCCAATCCTATACCAATAACTGCTGCATTATAAGGTCTTTCAGGTGGACCAAGGTGATGCGATTTCTCGGTACCGCACTTACAAGATTCGCCTGAACTTCGCTTCGTGGCTTCAAGCTGCTGAGCATCATTGATCACGCAGTCTTGAAAAGGAGTCGTCCTCATCAATTGCATAATACTGACCACAATAGTCAATATGTGAGTTTTACCCACGTCTCGAGAATTTGTGTTACCTATGTACCGGTTTGATTCATGGGATTTCTAGCAGCATTATCAGTCATTCACTGCCACCGTCAATCCACTATCGAGTCTTTACTTGTCATCATCTTTGCCTTCGTGTTTAATGCAACAGTATAGACTTACCTGCTTCTGTTGCCCGACCTACTCCATTCGTGGTGTTTGTCACAACTAGATCGCATTCTTCGTTATTAAATTGAGTGGGGTTAGTCCCCCGATTAATAATTCTTACTTCTTTACTCGATCAAGCGGAGTTATACGAGATAAAAGGTGCCCCAGATCCGATTGTGAAAATAAAGAAGAAGAACGACCAACATCTCAGCACCTGGAGGGAAACGATGTTCGAAAAGTCAAAAATCATGGTGCGGGCTGCTGCCCTTATTGCTCTGGCACTTGTCGCTTCCGGTTGTGATGGAGGTACTCCTCCTCCTTGCAGCACCGATTTTCTCATTGTTTCGATCAATAATGCCAACAGCAATGGGCCAGGGACAGATACGATAGATCTTGACCCGGGATGCGTCTACGAACTGGGCATTGTGGACAATACCATAGATGGCAATAACGGCCTGCCGTCCATCACCTCCTCCATCGTGATTAACGGCAACAAGGCCACGATCCGGCGCAGCACCGGCGCTCAAAAATCAGCTATCCGTTTGTTTCACATCTCGCCCGGGGGAGATCTAGTCCTGAATGATGTGATCCTTCTGGACGGATTGGGCATGGAACCAACGAACGTCACCGATACGATCCGCAATTCAGGAGGAGCGATCTTTAACGATGGGGACCTAACGGTGAACAACAGCCTCATCACAGCAAACCACGCCAGAAGGAAAGGTGGCGGTATCTATAATGCCGGGACGATGACGATCAACACCTCGACCATCCGCAACAATGAAACCAATATCGGCAATGAGCCCGATGAATCCGGTGGGGGTATTCTTAATACCGGTACGGCGACAATAATTGACAGCACGATTGCCAACAATATCGCCAGTCAGTCGGCCGGCGGCATTGGTAATAGCGGCGATTTAACCATCACCAACAGCACCATTTCCGGTAACTCCACCACCCTGTCGGGGATTGTCAGCGGCGCAGCGATTATCAACGCTGGAAACGCCACCATCAGCTACACCACCATCGCCAACAATACCGGGACCACCGCGGGAGCGGTTTTCTCTGCTCCGGACACCATCCAGATCAGTAATTCGATCATTGCAGACAACATCGGCGGGGATTGCAGTTATCCGGCCACCAGTCCAATCTCCGGTCCAAACCTGGACAGCGACGGCAGCTGCATCGGTTTCACAATCACAGCTAGCCCACAGCTCGATCCGTTGGCCTTTAATGGCGGTCCGACCCAGACCCACAGCATTGCCCCCAGCAGTCCGGCTAAGAACGCTGCCGCCGGGAGCTGCCCGGCAGCCGACCAACGCGGGGAACCAAGGCCACACGGGGCTGCCTGCGATCTGGGTTCCTTCGAATTGAGCGGTGGGGGATCTCAGGCCAGCGACTCTTCAACACTCTCCGGTCTGGTTTTTGATGACTCCAACACCAACGGCATCTTTGAACCTGGGGAATCCGGCTTTGCCGGGGTGGAGCTGCTCCTCGAAAGCGGCGCTTGCCTTGCCCCGGGGAGCGCAGTGTCGGAACTCAGCGCTGCAGACGGCAGCTTCCAGTTCGAAATTTTTCCGCCGACCGCGGGAGCGTACTGCCTGAGCATCGACCCGCTAACACCGGCCAACGATACCATCCTCATCCCGGGCGGCTTTACGGTGCCTCCCGGCGGAGAGATGGAGATTACCCTGACGGAAGGGGAAGACCTCAGTGACCTGCTCTTTGGCTGGGATTTCCAGTTTGCCGGCTCGGACCTGCAGCCCAACCCGGTGATCACCAATGTGGTCCTGAACACGACCACACCGCCCGGGGATAGCTGGGTTGAGGTGGAAGTGACAGTAGAAAACCAGGGCGCCTACCCGGCAGAGAATTATGACCTGGTGTTGATTCCCCATTACGGCTGGGGACCGCCCAATCCCGGTGGATATGCTTCTCTTCCGGACCTCCTTCCAGGATTCCCGCATACCGAGACCTTTACGCCGGGTGTGCTCTACGGCACCACGCCAGGTACGTTCACCCTGCGGGTGTTGGTGACCGATGATTGGTATGCGCTCGGCGATCCCGATTCGACCGGTACTGCTGGCGATTACCAGGACTTCACGATCACGGTTCTGGAATCGCTGACCATGTGCAATCCTTTTGAGGGGATTGATTATTCCCTATTTCTGCTGTCCATCGAAGAAGACATCATGGTCCTTCCCGTTTACATTACTACGGAAGGCGTTGCTTTTCCCGGACTATTCCCCGAGGACGATTCGCCACCCGCGGAGTATCATGCACTGTTAGGGGATATTCCCTCCAATGCTTGTGAATTGCAGGGTTTTGATGACCGGCTGTATTGTATGTTTACGCTTACTCCCGAAATGCCGGGGGCGGTTCGTGATTTTCAGCTCTACAAGGAAGGGTGCGAAGATCCGGTCGTCACCCAGCCCAGCTTACTCCTTCCCGAGCTCGAGCTTCCCTTGCTCCTGTGCACGATAGATCTGGGCCCTGATGACTGCGTAGCAGCCGGAGGTGAAATGAGCAAAGGTTTGGTTAGAGCCCCCTACTGCATCTGCCCCTGATCATGGTCTGTCCAGAGTTGTAAACCAAAGCCATCCCGATTGATGAACATCGGGATGGTTTTACACGTGTGGGCAGTAATAGGGCTTACAAAAAAAGTGCCCTGGTGGGTGCCTTTTTCAGGTAGCGGGGCTCAGATTCCGTTAGTCCCACGAGCACTGCGAGAGGGAGCCATGTCCAGAGCGAAGCGTGGGAAACTGAGGACCTTCAGGTTACACCGTGGGGGCTGTCCAAAAGGGCAGCCCCTTAAAGAGTGGGCGGAACAGGACTCGAACCTGCG
>SOJU01000100.1 GCA_004376465.1 Anaerolineales bacterium
CCCTACGTTCATGTGCGGCTTCGTCCGCTCAAATTTCTCCTTCGCCATGATCTTTCCCGCTCCTTATTAAAATAACAACTGGATCAATTTAATTTCTTCAGGGTCCTCAGCGGACTCCTACTAAAATCCGATCGGTGACCCCTGCGGCCACCTTGGCGTAATGATCAAACTCCATTGTGAATACGCCCCTGCCTTGTGTGAGCGAACGTAAGATGGTTGCATAACCGAACATCTCACCAAGTGGAATCATGGCCGTGATGGCTTGAACTCCGCCGGGACGAAGCTCAATTCCCTCAATTTCAGCTCGCCTCGACGCAAGATCTCCGGTGATATCACCCACATGTGCCTCTGGGACAACTATCTCAGACAGCATAACGGGCTCAAGCAGGACCGGATCGGCACGTTGGACCCCTTCCTTGAAAGCCATAGACCCTGCCATCTTGAAGGCCATGTCACTCGAATCCACTTCGTGAAATGAGCCATCCAGAAGCGTCACCTTGATGTCAATCAAAGGATATCCGGCGAGGACACCCCCCTCAGCCGCCTCGCGCACGCCCTTCTCAACTGCCGGTATATATTCTCGGGGAATCACACCCCCCCTGGTTTTATCTTCGAAAATAATGTCAGAACCTGGATCGGCTGGTTCTATCGCCAGAACAACATGGCCGAATTGTCCGCGGCCACCTGTTTGTTTTACATACCGATATTCAACTTCGGGCACTTCACGGCGGATAGATTCACGATACGCTACCCGCGGGCGCCCAATTTTTGCATGAACATTAAATTCGCGTTTCATGCGGTCGACGAGGACTTCGAGATGCAGCTCCCCCATACCCCAAATCAAGGTCTGACCCGTATTCTCATCCGTACCTACGCGGAAAGTTGGATCTTCTTCCGACAGCTTATGCAGCGCTTCCGATAACCGATCCTGGTCAGCAAGCGTCTTCGGTTCGATGGCGACAAAGATGACTGGATCTGGGAAAGTAATCGTCTCAAGCAGGATCTGGTTAGCGGCATCACATAACGTATCGCCGGTAAATGTATTCTTCATTCCGAGAACTGCGCCAATATCACCAGCAGCGACTTCTTCAATATCCTCCCGACGGTCGGCGTACATCCTTAGCAACCGGCCGACGCGTTCCTTTTTCCCGGCCGAGCTGTTGTAAACCGTCGACCCCTTCTTGATCTTTCCGGAGTACACGCGGAAATAAGCCAGTCGTCCAACATAGGGATCCGTTACAATCTTGAATACCAATGCACTGAGTGGTTCTTCATCATCTGGCGGACGCGATATTTCTTCCTCTGTCCCCGGCTTAACTCCCACTACATCAGGGATATCCACTGGCGATGGGAGGTAATCCACAATCGCGTCGAGCAGCGGCTGGATACCCTTATTCTTCAATGCCGAGCCACAAAATACAGGGGTTACTTTACTCTCGAGCACAGCCTGTCGTAGAGCCGTCTTCAATTCATCTGTGCCTATTTCTCTACCTTCGATGAATTTATCAGTAAGCGATTCGCTAGTTTCGGCGATTTGCTCAATCATCACCTGGCGGCGTGAGGCAACCTCTTGTTTAAGTTCATCGGGCACATCAGATATCTCTCGAGATGCGCCCAATTCGTCCGTCCAAAGGATGAGCGATTCTTCAATCAGATC
>SOJU01000038.1 GCA_004376465.1 Anaerolineales bacterium
GGACAAGGAAACTGAGAGGATCTTCAGCCGTCAATTCTCTCGCAAGCTTCCACCGGAGATCCAGCGAAACGCACGCCGCAAGCTGGAGGTCCTCAATGCTACTAGAGTGCTGGATGATCTGCGCGTTCCGCCCGGAAATCATCTTGAGAAGCTTGTCGGCAATAGGCAGGGACAGCACAGCATCCGTATCAACAAGCGCTGGCGCATTTGCTTTAGATGGGGAAGAGGCGATGCGTATGATGTTGAAATTGTCGATTATCACAGGGAGTGAGCGATGAATGAAGATAGACTCGATCCAATCCATCCTGGCGAGATCCTCCTTGAGGAATTCCTCAAGCCTATGGGCATTAGCCAGTATCGGCTCGCAAAGGATATCAGTGTACCCCCTCGACGAATCAACGAGATTGTCCACGGCAAGCGCAGGGTATCAGCTAACACAGCGTTGCGGCTTGAGCGTTATTTTAGCTTGTCAGAGGGATTCTGGCTGCGATTGCAGGCGCGCTACGACCTAGAAGTGGAGAAGGATCGTCTTAATGAACGCCTCGAGAATGAAGTCCGCGTCTACACTACATCGGGCTGATTCGCTGGAACCCTGGAAGAACGCCAGGATCTTCGTCGGACCGGGGATGCTGCGCTATTTGGCAGCCAGGTTGTATGAAGGGAGGGATGCTGGAAAGCTAGGGCAGGTGGTTCCCCCGCCCCCCAGAACTGATGGGAGTAGAACCCCGCTCGGACTGAGCGGTGAGAGCCTAACGTGGACCAATGGGTCGAGCACGCTCAGAGAAGCCACTGCCTTCAGGCGACGGAGTAGTCACAATTTCGACAGAGTATTTGAATTGCGCTTAGCATGCATGGTTTAGAAGAAATAGCTTTCTGTACCCCGAGCGTTTACTGGATTTCGCCATGGATTTAGAAGAACTAACGCAACGCATGCACGCATTTGTGCGCTCTAAAGGGTGGTATGGTTCTGATTCTGTAAAACCCCAGACGCCAAAGAATCTCGCCGTCTCCTTAGTCCTCGAAGCAAATGAGGTCCTTGAGCTCTTCCAATGGTCCGATGAGCTGGATAGCCAGGACAAACTCGCCTCTGAGCTGGCTGATGTGATGCTCTATCTCATCCAATTGGCGAGCGTGAGCCAAATCGATCTCGAAGAGGCGGTTCTCTCGAAACTGGACGAGAATTACGACAGGACATGGTAATCCGACTTGGAACCACTGAGGCGCTGATGGTTATGATTTCGCTGAAAATAACCTGTTGATTTTACGATAGCAGTCGAATGAATGTTCATCATTCGATCAATCAGTTTTCATCGGGGATGATCCTTTTTGCGGATATTCGAGGATGATGATTTCCACCCAGACCAGCTCACCAACAGCTAAGCAAGAGTGGAGTTGGCCCTTCAGCCTGGCTAGCCTCACTGCGGGTTGCCGGCGTCATTTCGAGGATACTTCAATCCATATAAAACGGGTTGAGCCATACCCGCTTCCCGATCGTCGGCCGTCCATCGGTCGCATTCGGGGGATCAAAGTACATTACCGTTCGTCCAATAGAGATGGTGAATGCATACTCGTCGTGAAAGAACCGCATGGGACGACGCGTGCCGGTCTAGCGGGGGTCGGTCGCCGGGAAGTGGGCGTTTACCACTCACTGTCTGACCATCTGCCATTATCAACACCCTCGATGATTTCAGGTTCCCCTAGTGGGGATTGGCTTATCCTGGAGAATCTTCCCCCTGCTGCCGATCCGGGGCATTGGAGCAAAGAGGATTACCTTCAAGCGATCGATGAGATGGCAGGACTTCACGACCGATTTTGGGGGCTTGGGGAGGATCTCTATGCCTTCCCCTGGTTGAGCAGGGGGCTGGAGGGTGATTTCGAGGTCCACATTACTGCAGCGGCTCAAGCACTTGAGCGCATCTTGGAAATCAAGCGCCCAATCTTGATTGCCAATAAACCCCACCGAGTTGAGTTGTTTACGCAGCTCATTGAGAAAGCAGATCGAGTTATCGCGCCGTTGATCAACCAGCCCAGCACACTGCTGCATGGAGATTACTGGCCAGGCAATATCGCTGCTGTAAGTGATCGTAAACAGATTGTCTATGATTGGCAGTTGGCTGGAGTGGGGCCGGGAGTGCTAGATTTGATCGTTTTTATCAATAAGAGCGCTTGGTGGTTTGATGATCTACCCCTGTGCCAAGAGGAGTTGGTTGAGCGCTATCGAGATAACATGCTGAGTCGAGCAGGGATTCAATGGGAGCATGAGACCTGGTCCGAGATCTGGGATCACGCTTTAATGTGGCGGTTTCTTCAGGATTGGATCGATTTGCTAGCGGTAACTCCGGAGCCACTCCTGCAAACAAGATCAAAGCAGCTTGAATCCGTCTGGCTTAAACCTGTTGAACGTGCGATTGAGAGGCGCCTAAATTGAGAGAATCGTTAGCCTCGGATGGTCTTCCATGCAGCGTTTCACTGCAAGAAAGTACGAAATGAGGAAGGCAGTAAACCCAAGAGAGGAATTGACCTCCAAAGCCTTCAATGCCTGCAGTTAACCCCGAGAACCTGCGCCGACGAATAGAGAGCGTACTTATGCTCCTGGGAGAGCCAGGGCGGTTCGCACGCGCCTGTAATGAGATGCTTGAGTTCTACGCCGATCGCACAAAACGCAGTAATGTCACAACGGGGCCGGTAGAAACAGCGCGTGTCCTCCGGGTCTCTCGCCCAGTTTTGAGGATGCTCTGCAACGAAATTCAGCATTTCGAGCATGAGGAGAAGCAGGACTGGTTGGAGGCGGCTGAGATAATGTGGAATACGGGAGTGCGCGAGGGGCGCATTGTGGCTGCGTGCTTGTTGAATCGGGCTTCGCAAGAGAATGTGCCCATCTATGCTGAAGCATGGGCGGAAGCCTGCGAGGATGTCGTCGCCTTAGAACGGCTTGCTGCGGATGGTTTGTCTGTGTGGCGCGAACAGGATCCCGATCTTTCTTTTCAAGTAATTAAGAGATGGATTGATGACCAACGGCTTCAAGTGCGCCATCTCGCGCTTCTTCTGCTTGCTAGCGTGGCACGGGACTCGACATTTGATAAATATCTTCCTGAGACATTCCAAATCCTTCACGGAATTAGTGCGAAGGTTCGCGGGGAGAGTGTTCAATCCCTCTATGGGTTAATGCGACTGTTGGCCAAAAAGTCTCCTGCAGAGACGACGAATTTCCTCTTGGACGAAATTAAAGCAGGACATCCAGGTGTCAAACGTCTTGTCCGGAACACGATGGGATCCCTGCCAGATAACCATCGTGAGGCAATCGATCGGGTTCTGTAAACCGAGGGGAAGTGCTTCTGGTATAATTTGCCCATCGTATGACTAGACTAACCTGAGGTTTAGTATGGTAAACCATAGAACTTTGGGTTGAGTGACCTGCGGAGGAGCAGACGTCATGGCATTTACAAAAGAAGAAAAAACCCAGCTTATCGGCGAGTACCACCGTCATGAAAATGATACGGGCTCACCGGAAGTCCAAATCGCGATCTTGTCTCGTCGAATTGGACAACTCACAGACCATCTACGTCTTCATAAACATGATGAGTCATCACGGCGAGGTCTATTGAAACTCGTTGGAACACGAAGGAAGCTGCTCACTTATTTGAAACGGAAGGATGCAGCCTCCTATCTGGCGATTACAGAGAGCTTAAGTATCCGCCGGAAATAATGTCGAGAACAGGCGAGCAGGTGAGTCAGAAACTTGCTCGTCAATTTTCTATAAAGAGGTCGTCAATCGGAAACAACGACCCAGGAAAAACAACCTAGGAAAGCGCATCTGACTATTGGCGTGGGTTGGGAATTGGAGAACGCCCATCAGTGAAGATATTTACAAACTGACGGTCATTCCCCAGTCCCTGACTCGCATAAGTTGAAGGTGCGGGAGGGATATTTTTATGTATGAAGAAAAGTCATTTGAAACAACAATAGGCGGCAAGACGATCACGCTCTCCACCGGCAAGCTCGCCGGTCAGGCGGGCGGCGCCGTGACAGTGCGCCAAGGGGACAGTGTCCTCCTCGCTGCCGCGACGATGAGCAATAAACCTCGGGAAGGACTCGGATTCTTCCCACTCACCGTTGATTATGAAGAGCGCCTTTACGCCGGAGGGCGCATTCCCGGATCCTTCTTTCGCCGGGAGGGTCGACCGACCGAAGGCGCGATAATCACTGCGAGATTGACAGATCGAACGATCCGTCCGCTATTCCCAAAGGATATGCGCAACGAGGTACAGGTGATCCTATACGCGCTCTCGTCCGATGGAGAAACACCGCTGGATGTCCTCGGACTGCTAGGAGCGTCAGCTGCTCTCACGATTGCGGACGTCCCCTTCGCTGGACCAGTAGGCACTGTCCGTGTGGCTAAACAGGACGGAAATTTCGTTATCAACCCGTCCTATCAAGTCATAGATGAGTCCGACTTAGATTTGGTGATCGCCGGTACAAGTGAGGCGATCATGATGGTGGAGGCCGGAGCTAAGGAAATTGAAGAGGCGGAAATCATCAAGGCATTTGAGGTTGGACAAGAGGCGATTAAGTCACTAATCGATCTACAAACACAAATGCAGGCTGAAGTCGGCAAAGAGAAACGCTCCTACCCGTCCTTCCAACTCAGCGAGGAAGTCCAAACGAAAGTTTCTGAATGGCTTGGAGGTCGTGTTCAGGATCTCGTCCGTACGCCCAAGAGGAAAGCGGAGCAATCTGAGGCCTTGAATGCACTGCGGGACGAAGCCATAGAAGCCTTCGCGGACGAGGAAGAATGGGATGTCGCTGACATCCGTGAAGCTTTCGAAAAAGTACACAAGGCTGCAGTGCGATCACTCATTCTCGAGACCAAGACTCGAACGGATGGTCGTGGCCCGAAGGATGTTCGCGAGATTCATGCAGAGATAGATTTCAGCCCACGAGCTCATGGCTCCGGACTGTTCACTCGAGGTGAGACGCAGGTCCTGACGGTGGCGACGGTCGGCACTCCGCGTGAGCGGCAGGAGCTTGATGGTCTATCCCCGAGGAACGAGAAGCGATACATGCACCATTACAATTTCCCACCTTTCTCGGTTGGGGAGACCAAGTTCCTGCGCGGCGCCTCCCGGCGGGAGATCGGCCATGGCGCTTTAGCTGAACGCGCTTTACTGCCCGTAATTCCTTCTCAGGAAGAGTTTCCGTATACGATGCGCCTTGTGTCTGAAGTGCTCTCATCGAACGGCTCAAGTTCGATGGCATCCGTGTGCGGTTCAACACTCGCCTTGATGGATACGGGCGTGCCGATTCGCGAACCAGTGGCAGGAATCGCCATGGGCCTTATCAAGGAAGGCGATCAGGCTGTGATCCTTACCGATATCCTGGGTTTGGAAGATCATCTTGGAGATATGGACTTCAAAGTCGCTGGAACTCACAAAGGCATCACTGCGCTGCAGATGGATATCAAGATCAAGGGCATTACCTCCGAATTAATGTCTGAGGCTCTTGCACAAGGACGCGAGGCGAGGCTCTTCATCCTTGAGAAGATCAAAGCTGCCATCTCGGCGCCGCGCGAAGAACTAAAGCCGCATGTGCCGCGGATGACCGTTGTCAAAGTCGATCCTGAAAAAATCGGCGCGATTATCGGTCCAGGCGGAAAAATGATCCGCAAGATTCAAGAGACGACTGGTACACGCATCGACATAGAAGATGATGGGATGGTATTCATCTCAGCAGCCGATGGGGAAAGCTCCAAAGCTGCAAAAGAAATGGTCGAAGGCCTGGTCGAAGAAGCAGTCGCGGGCCGGATTTATACCGGCAAGGTCGTTCGAGTAACGGATTTCGGCGCATTCGTCGAGATCTTGCCGGGCACGGATGGACTGGTCCACATCTCACAGCTGGACAGTGAACACACGGAGAAGGTGGAGGACGTTGCCCGGGTTGGTGAAGAGATCAC
>SOJU01000039.1 GCA_004376465.1 Anaerolineales bacterium
AGACCATTTTCCTCAATTACTCTTGAAGTTTAAGGATTTCGCTGCCTGCCAGTAAGAACGCACCCGCTGCATATTCGTGAGTCATGTGACTCTGTACGAGCCTTGGCCGATCGCCCACCGGCTGCACCCAGCCGAGTTTGCCGTTTGGGTGAACTGACTTGACTAAACCCGCCCACGCTTTTTTGGCAACAGGAAGATATTCGTCCTTTTCGAGGATTCCATTGTTGATCCCCCATGTGATGGCATACGCGAAGAAAGCTGTCCCGCTGGTCTCAGGGCCTGGATATTCGTCCGCATCGCCGAGGTTGGTCCGCCACAAACCATCTTTGCCCTGCACCCTGGCGATTGACCTGGCCATAGTGCGCAGCAAATTAACGTATTTGGTGTAATAGGGGTCATCTTCAGGAAGATATTCCAAAATTCGAGGAACCCCGGCAATAACCCAACCATTACCTCTCGACCAAAACACCTTCTTACCGTTCTTGCTCTTTGCGTCAATGAATCGCTTGTCGCGATAGAACAATCTATGTTCCTTGTCAAATAGCAAATCCGCAACGTCCCAGTACATCGCATGCATGTACTTAAGGTATTTCTTATCACCCGTTGCTCTGCTTAACATCGCCAATGTTGGTGGACCAACGTACAACGAATCGGCATACCGTCTGCCAGCTTCCAGGTACCATACTTGCCGGCCCGAAGGAGTGTTGGGTTTACCTGAATTTACCCACTCGATTAGCGGAGTAATCATAGCAGGGTCTTTCTTCAAGAAGTATATTTGAAGGTAGGTTTGTCCGCAGGTCAGTATGTTGCTGCCGGACCGCTCATTCCCCGGCTGCCATTTATGCTTCTGCGCCCAGCTCAAGGCCTGCTCAAGGAGCTTTGCATCCTTTGTTGCGTTATAGAACGCCATGACGCCTGTGTAGTAGGTCGCGCGGATCCAGTTGCGGTCAGACTCTTTCCAGGGATGTGTGAATTGATAATGATTGACTTTATTCATTATCGAGATAATCTTCTGCCTTGAAAAAACATCATCGTCTTTGTTGTCGTTTTTTGTGCTATTTCCTTCGGCGCTATAATCGTTACCTACGGGTTCGAGAACTGCGCCGCACAGTAAGGCCTTACCCTTGACCGGCTCCAGGATAACATCGATTCGCCCTGGTTCTTCAAGCGTGATAGGATACCTGCGGACCAGAATCCTGTTGGCTTGGCCGGTATGCTTGAAAATGTCAATTTGGTCCGTTTCAATGGTCGCTGCTCTATGCGCTCTTGGGGTAACATTGAAGAGACGCTGACCCGGACCGGTTGATTTCGGCTCAAGCATCAGAAGCTCCAGCCGGTATTTCCCTGCAGGTAGTCGAGCAGGGTTGACTGGACCTCGCCCGCCTTTAGCCATAATTGGCTGCAGCGTTATTGTGATTGGCTTGTCGCTTTCTATTCCGTTGCGACAGATTTCTTCATAAGCAGCCGGGACCTCGTCTCCCCGAGTAATGTTGATATCATCGGGCACAACGAATGTAGGCGCGCTCGTCTCTTTCTTACCGAAGCATTCCCAAACTTGACGCTTGGGTCCGAAATGAAACGTAAAAGTACCCATGCTCTGTGCTAATTGGTCGTGGGAGGTCGGCGCAAAGTTGTAGCGCACCGGCTCGGTCCCCAATACCTGCCGGTGACGAACGTAATGCGTCAGCCAGCGCAGATTCATCGACACAACAAGTCCTTGTTCCCCGCGACTGATCCCACTGAGACTTGAGAATCGCGCGTACCGTTCAATCACCGCTTCCGGCCGGCATGACACCATCACACGTCGCGCCTCAGCAAGGTCACCGGCTTTGTACAAGTCTTGTGAACGCCGGAAAGCCTCCTCCGTACGGTGGACGTCGGTAATAAATCGCTCCAGCCCTTTGAAATAATCGAGCCGCTCTCGTCCCGCTGTGTCCATAAGTCTCCGCTCTACGCTGTCGATTAATTCTATACGCTGCTCATAGCTGGGGACGATATCGGCTGTGTCGGCGAGCTTGCGGTCGATGAACCAATCGCTCGTATCGCGTCCGATCTTCGGGGCCTCAGTCACCCAGCGATATAGATATTCGCCCATCTTCTCGCCGGTGCTTATTCCGAACGACCGCTCAGCCATTTCATTGCAGGTGACCCGAAGCGGCTGATTCCGCGTGGTTTGCCAAACCTGCCGGCTCAAGCTCTTGAAGTACAAATCCAGCGGCCTGGTCGTCCAGTGGATGATGCCAAAACCACAGGCCTGACTGTCAACGAGTCTTGAGTGGAAATCCGAATAAGGAATGTAGGGCCTACCCACGTAATTGCCGTCGTCGTGATGCGCCCAGACAACCGGCATCACCGGACGATGCGCTCCTACTTCCCGAATGACCTGCCGCGATTCGCTGTTTCGCAGTCGCGAACGGTCGTTCAGCACCTCCCAATCCAGCGGGATAAACTTGACGTGCCGCGGCAGGAATCGGTCGCAACCGGGCAGAAAGTCGAACCGCCAGCTACCTATAGCAATCTGGATGTTGTCGCGTCCGGCCTCCTTAAGTGCCCGTTCAAACGCCCTGGCTACCTTGCCCAGTGCGAAGAAGTTGTGCGCTCTCCATAGTTTGGCGGCCTCGGGTGTTTTCTCAAGCTCATCCCGGTATTCCTTCTGCCACGACTCAGGCATCTCTATAGCCTTCATAACCATCCATGGCGTATTGCCGTGTCGAAACCAGACGACTAAGCAGTCGATCTGTGGATATGCGTTTAGTATTGCCTTGACCTGCGCCTTATAATATCGATACCCTTCCAATGTGTCGGGATTGACAAGCCACATTCTGCCTCCTTGCTGGTTCATCCAGCGCATCTGCTCTACAGTGATTGGGAAACGGGCCTCCCGAGGCAGCGTCTCAATCACAGCTTGTGGATTGGCTGATGCCGTGTCGACGTCTACTGCGAAGTATACGTCCATATTACGCTCCTCGGCGTGCGCGAACACGTTGTGCATCAGCCGCATCGCAGCATCGGCCCGGTCGGTATCTAATACCATCGCTGCCTCGGATCCGAAGACAGGGCCGTCAAACACGAAGCCGCCCCATAACCGGCGTACATCGTTTACATGCTGCGTGGACCAGTCGCGACCCTTCTGTGTGGTACTCAAATAACCGACCGGCTTTTCCACTCCATTAAACGAGAACTTCACCATCGGATTGTTGCCATAGGCGTGTACCATCACACCGTTGTAGCCCATTTTCTGAGCTTGTATGATCCAGTGTTTCCAGTCGGATAGGTTCCAGGTCGAGCATCCGCTGAGAAAATTGTGCCAGTTGAAAACGATGCGATCTTGAACCAGGGGCGCATTGGACAGCTCCCAGCCATCGAACGAGAAGTTGTCCCGTTGGCCTGATGGGAAGGTATCATATGAAAGATAAAAACCGCAGCCCAATTTTTCCAATAGGCTATAAGCTCCATACATCGCGCCAGCAGGGTCACTGCCGAAGATAATTCCTACCTTCCGGCCATCGATGCGGGTGGTCGTTACCACGTAACTTTCAGGCTTGGTAAGTTCTTTGTTACCAATATGCTCTCCAAGCTGGGGCAACGACTCGACACAGCCAAGGTAGATCACATGGTCGGCCTTACGTGACTTCGTATGCACAACCTCAAAGTAAGTATTTGGATACAGTTTGTGAAGATAATGCGACAGATCCTTTGCCGCAACCTTTTCTGGTGAGGCCGCCTCCGGAGAAATCTCTATGGCCACTAAAGTGTCACGAGTCAGTGTTTGGCCCTGACAACTACAGGGCGCAACTAACCACAGAATCAAAAATGTAAAAGCTGAATACCTCATTTCATATCTTTTATCTTGGTCTTATAGATTCTGGCAATCCAACCACCGCCAGGCGCCAGCTTGATTGTTCTAATCTCCCCTTTCCTGATCATCCCTGTCTCCTTCTTGTAGTCAATGGCCCGAATATCGGCGTTGAGCCCATCTTTGATGACCTCTATCTGATATGGACCTTCATCCAAAAAGTCGAAACGAATATCAAACTCTCTCGACTGCCAATCGGTGATGGCCCCAACAAACCATTCAGAGCCATCTCGGCGGGCAAGAACGACATAATCGCCGACCTTAGCCTCCAATACGCGGGTTTCATCCCATACCACTGGAATATGGGAAATGAACTCCATGCATTCATGTTCTCTGTAATAGTCCGACGGTGCATCCGGCAGCATCTGCATCGGGCTTTCGAGGATGACGAACAAGGCGATGGAGTGGGCCCGGGTACCTTGCCCCATGGGTCTATCTCCCACCGGACGAAAATTCTTCTTCTGGGCATTGTTCATTGTCCCCGGAATATAATCCATCGGACCGGCCACCATACGAATAAAAGGTAACAGGGTGTGATGTTCCGGATTTGCATGATCTGTCCATCCGTTGTATTCAAATTCAATCAGTCCTTCGCGTGTCAAGACATTGGGATAGGCCCGGCGCAGACCGGCTGGCTTGTAGGACCCGTGAAAGTCAATAACCATGTGACGTTTAGCGGCTTCTTGGGCTATCCTATGATAGAAGTTGACCATCTTCTGGTCATCCCGGTTCATAAAATCAATCTTAATACCTTTGATCCCCCACTGAGAAAATCGGTCCAGGACTTGCTCGCACTGTCGGTCCAGTGTCGCCCAAACCATCCACAACATAATCCCCACATTCTTCTGTTTGGCATAAGCGGTGATTACATCCATATCAAGCTCTGAATTGACGTCCAGCAGGTCTTTCCTGTTCGACCAGCCGTCGTCAAATAGGAAATACTCGATTCCATAATCGGCGGCAAAATCAATGAAGTATTTGGCCGTTTT
Source organism: Anaerolineales bacterium (assembly GCA_004376465.1). Classification (GTDB taxonomy): domain Bacteria; phylum Chloroflexota; class Anaerolineae; order Anaerolineales; family E44-bin32; genus E44-bin32. The sequence goes on from SOJU01000039.1 coordinate 4,846, forward strand.
CGTGTTGACGCCAGCCTTAAAATTCGTGCCATAAATATTCCGTCTGGCCCACCAGTCGAAGGTTACCTTCCCCGGCCTGATCCATGAAACATCCTCCAGCTGCAATGGCTTGGCAAGCAGGTACACAAGCTGATTTGTAATCAGATCTTGGTCTTGACGGGCTATCGCGATGACCCGCCAGGGATATGTCCTGGTGCCTCTGGTCTTAGCGATGTAGTCGGCATGCTCGGTGACCCGGCCGTGGCCATACGCCCGGCCTTCGTAGGACTCCTTTAATGGATAGCCTGCAAAAGCCGCGTCCAATGAAGCTTCGCCCGTGCCTCTCAGCCACATACCTGGATAGTCTTCCAAATCAGATTCTGTGATTACAACTTTTGGGCCGTTCGCAATATCCACGAGTAATGGGAGGCAGCACAAATCTCCAGTCGTGAGTTCCTGTATCGGAACATGCGAATAAGGCTTTTCATAACTGGAACGAAAGCTCTTCTCCTTCTGGCAGTAAACGAAGCTTTTGGATTTGAAGTGAAACCGGTTCTGTTCAGACTGAATTGTAACGTCGCCGGCAAAAGAGGTTGAGAACCGGTAGGCCACCCCATCGTCGTACGCCCTGAGTGTCAATACATACTGCTGCCCGAAGTCCAGTCTCAGCTCGTTATAGCGTTCCTGAATCACATTGGATTTCTCTTTGATGGCCGGCTTAACTCGTCGGCTTACCGTATTGCGCCGGATATCAGTGATTTCAACATCCCTTCCCAGCACACCCTGGTCTGCAAATGTCATTGAAATCCCTGAGACGCTGACAATCTCCTTCTGGTCGACCGTTATCGAGAATTTGACTTGGTCTCCGGAATCCACGCTGATCATGATTCTTTCGTCAGGTGATAGCAGTTCAACACGCTTGCAAAATCCTGGATTCGTATTGAAAAGCACCGCACCAACAAAAAGTGACAGCCAAAGAATGCGTGTTTTTTTCATCGGACATATCCTCTATATAAGAGTCCTGAGACTCCGCAACCTTGTTCGATTGTATTTACCTTTCTATTGCGACTCTGCATTATAACGTTAGTCAGGAATTCCCGCAACC
>SOJU01000071.1 GCA_004376465.1 Anaerolineales bacterium
ATACCGTATTCCTTTGCAATCTGCCCGGGCGTCTTCTCTCCACTCAGGGCTTCCACATCGTCCCAATGTCCTTACGGGAGGACAACCTGGAACTTGAATCTGGGTGAATATCGTTTCTTGGCCATGACTGAACCCTCCTGTTGCAGCAGCCCTGACCGTAGCGTACACTAACTCCAGTGGAGATCAACTCCACAAACCTCCAGTGTCCAACTTTTTGGGGTCAGCACCTTATAAAGCTATCCATAGTTTAGAAGCCGTGGGCACATCTATTCTTACATTGCAAACCATGTCTGGTAAGGTCGTTAGCAGTGGTGCCTTTAGTGGAAGCGACGTCGATGAGTTGGATTGGGGTGCTAGAGGGCTGTTGTTGTGGGGCAAAGAATAAGAGACCACTTTTCTCGATCTGGTCAACTCAAAGTAGGTAGCCATGTGGGCTGACAGAGTGTTCTATACCTCTCCCTGGTTCTGTTTTTCAACCAGATGATGGGGCCAATTATCTTCGTACTCGGCATCAACCCTCCTCTCCTATTTATATACTTGCGTAATTCGAGTATATAAATCTATAATGTTTGCTTTATAGCCGCATTTTGACTTTCCCGCCCTCTGGCTGAATTCGAGATCGTGAATGGTTTGGATTTCTCGTCGACAGCCATCCAACGAGCTCGTCGCAGGGCGAATGTTGAGGGTATCGAAGTGCAATTCATTGTGGATAACCTCACCGATCTACAAAATGCCAGCGGCACTTTTGATCCGCTGATAGGCTTCGGGGCGGGGTGATTTGGCATAACTTGGCCGGTCAAAAGCTTAGGAACCAGAAAGATAGCCTGGAGGGAAAAAGTGAAGAAACACCAAATGAAGTATGCACCCATAGCAATTCTCAGTTTGCTTGTAATATTCCAAGCAGCGTGTCGCGGATCCGAGTACCTCATCTCCACAGTCGCCCCACAACCTAGCGCTACACTCACGGAGGAGTCGGCTCCTGAAACGCCCCAATCTGATGCTCTTCCAACGGATGCGCAGAGCGATACGAACCAGGGCTTGCGGAATTTCGTTGAAATTGGCGCATCCAACGCGGCCGATCTGATTCAAGTTAATTCTATTGGCATTGGTGCACCCTTGGCCGATTTTTTCATAGCGCCCGAAATCGAAGGCTATTCACTTTGGGTGGCAGTGTTTAATGATGGAGATACCCCCGCCCGCCTGGAGCACTGGGATCTCTACACCAATCAGGTGATTCGCGTCCTGGCTTCTGGCGAAATCAACTCCCCTAAGAGTCTTTCGGGTACGCCTGACGGCGGCATGCTTGTAACGCTAGATGAATCGAGCGTGGCTCTGTGGGATGTGTATTCGGGGAAATTACCGTTTGATGAATTCGAATATTCTCCCTGGTTTGAGGAAGCTCTCATTCCACCGAGTACAGGTATGCTTCTGGCTGTAGGCTATGCGAGCACAGATGGCTCACTTGTGTTGTTCGATCTGAATACCTATCAAATGATCGATGTTTGGTTCCATGAGGATTACGTAATCGACATCGACTTTTCAACAGATGGAGCGTACTTGGCCTCGGGTGCCGCGAATGGCACTGTTAAAGTAATCGACGTAAACAGCAGTGCTGAAACTCTCTCTCTTTCCAAAGATGGTTGGGTGGACAGCGTGGCAATCGAGGTTTCTCCGATTCAGGCTAACGGGTCAGGACATATTCTGGCGACCTCTGTCTCTGGTACGATCACGCTTATGGACATCGCCAATCGAACACAGATCACCGATCTGGCCGGTCACTCAAGCGATGTGATTGGGATGGACTTCTCCCCCAATGGAGAAGTGCTCGCCAGCGGTGACCGCGGCGGGCTGCTGAAGCTTTGGGATGTATCCTCAGGCAACGAAATCCTTTCATTAAATGTGGGCTCTGGCGAGATTGTGCGGGTAGCCTTTTCCCCAGATGGCACACTATTAGCTGCTGGGACCACGGATGGCAGGGTCACCATTTGGTCTGTGCGCGAATGAAATGGTTCCACAAATCAACGGCTCATCGCCAGGTTGCCAACAGACCAGGGGGACTGGAGTTTACGATAATGATATAGATCAAAGCCTATACCGCGAATTTCCCAGCGCATCATTACCCTCTCATGATCGCAAATACCGGCATTTTGTGTGCGGGCACAATAGATGACCGTACATTCTAGCCCACGTGACTGAAAGGACTGGAGGAGAAGCATGAAGGACCGGAAAAGAAAACGCGCAGTTACCCTCACGTTGCTTGCAACCTCATTGATGATCCTCGCCTGCCTTTGTTCGACCGGACCGCAGTTGGTGTCCCAGCCGCCAGCGGATGATCCCGCGCCTCTCGAGGTCGCCGATGACCCTGCTCCCGCGGCAAAAAGGATCACGATAACGCTCGACAAAGATAAAGGGCCCACTGGATCGACGGTGCGCATCACGGTCACCGGCGCCAACCCTGGCGAGCTGATTACGATCAAGCATAGCAATGCCCAGTATTCCTACTGGGCCGATAACACCGGCACATTGATTGTCGACGATACGATGGTCGGGCAAGTTGGTGACGTGATCACAATTACTGCCGAAGCCGGGACGGGTTTCAACCCCGATTCAGACTCCGCCGATTTTACGATCACCGGCAACCCGTTCGCTTCGTTCTACGATGTCGCTTTCGAGGTTCTACTTGACATCGCCAGGCACTTAAACTTCACCAACATCCGCGTCGACGGCACTCCCCTGCGCCTGTGGCTCACATACGGCAGCTTGATTATCGAAGGCGATGCGCCGTGGGTAACCGTCAGCGGTGATGTCGCTGATGACGGGTCGTTCGCCCTCACGGGGCGCGGTGTAGTCGCTGGCTTCCCGGGAATCGCCGTGTCGTTTGATGGCACGCTCACGCCTGAAACGATCGAGGGGACATGGGCGCTGGGGACTGATGGCGGGCTGCCACAGGGCGAACCGATCAGCTTTGCGGTCACGGGCGAGGCCGTCCCAGAGGAAGGGGCGGCGTATGACCCGGTGGCGCAGTTCTATACGCTCTTTAATTCCGCCCAGGCAGCCGGCGACCACCAAACAATGTACGACCTGCTGCATCCGGTGGTCCTTGAACGCTACGGCGAGTCCGCCTGTGCGGCGTATCTTGAATCGATTGTTAACCCAGCAGTTGACATCGAGCTCATCGAAACGACCGGATTCGGGACATGGGATTATGAACGCGACGAACGCACGGATACGGTAGAGAACACGTTTACCGTTAACGTGATCGTCCACAGCGCCGACGGCGATACTGAGGCTGAAGCGCACGTAGCGAAGTATGAGGCTGCCGTGCTGGGATGGTTTACTGATTGTGGTGATCCATTGGAATAGCGGTTTGAATTATGGGTCCCCGGCACCCCGGATCGTGCCGGGGACTTGTATGAAGGTGGGCGTGACACCGACCCATTGGATTGGGGTGCTAGAGGGCTGTTGTTGTAGGGCAAAGAACAAGAGACCACTTTTCTCGATCTGGTCAGCTCAAAGTAGGTAGCCATGTGAACTGAGAAAGTGTTCTAACCCCATCCCTGGTTCTGTTTTTCAACCAGATTATGAGTCCAATTAGCCTCGGCGGTCGGATTCTCGATGAAACGTGTTGCAGCTTCGTAGTTGAAACCAAGTATTCAATTAGGACAAAATTCAACACTTTTATGACCACCCTTTGAATCGTATTACGATTTAATTACGTTTTTGTCACCGATAATTGTTAGAGTGGACAAACTAAAATGGTTGGATTTGACTCAATGGCTATAGTTGAAAAGGGAAAATTTCCACTCCCATCGCTTGCGTGTATGGTTGGCGAAGGATAGCGGGAAATCAGTCTGGTGTGGTTCTCTCGAGAATCCATTCACCGGGGAACGTATGGGGCTTGCTAATTTATTAGAACTATTTATAAATATAACAAGCAAGATTGACGATAATGATCAGGACACCGACGAGATCTCTGAATAAAAAATATGGGAGAGCAAATGGAGAAGAATGATAATGAAAAAGGTTGACCACTAGAGAGGTGGTAGACGATGGAAGGCTTGATAAATACCTTATGTTGCTGTATCCCGCAGGTTATGGTCGCAGTGATACCTTTCCTTTTCGCGTTTATGAGAGGGCTAGCCAACCCGGAAAAACGGAAGGCCCTCCGAAAGATAGCTCACGCAAGTGTCAACACGACTGATAAGAGAGAACGCAGCGAGATAATTCAAAAAATAATAGATGACGAACTGAAAGACCAGAGACCGAGATCGGGAAAAAAGTCTCCTGGTCCAGTGGAGCGCCTAGTAGCTATTTTCATTGCTGGAATTATGTTGTTTGCTTTTTTAATAAACCCGGACTCTTTGGGTCAATTCCCAGGAAACTGGCTAATTTTAATATGTGTATTTACTTTTATTGGAGTTCTTATTTGGAGGGGATTGGCACTTCCGCCTCCAAGCCTGGATATATTGCGAGAAATTTGGGCTGAGCGGTTCGAAGAGGAGGTAGACCTTTCTGATGTCGAAGTACCGCCAACCGATGGGTGGACCGAGGAAGAATTGTTGAGGAGAAAAGAGCATTGAAGCGAGAGACGATTGTCACTGCTCGATGAAAAAAGTGGGGCGGTGATGAGAACCTTGTAAATTAAAGTTAGAGTTTTGGTTGGATTGTATTAACCATATTTTATTTCGGTTAATTTTTTTACGATGGCTATTGGAGTAAGATTACGGAAAGCATCATCACATACTGAGGAGTTGTGTTACGTGTCCCTGGATAGACTGCTTGGATTATTTGCCGAGTATGGCACTGTAGGGCAATGAAATTTACGCGGTTGGTCGTACTGGTTAAGCATTGCCTGTGATGCATGGTTGTATTGGATAGATCCTTCTCGGATTGACGGTTGATTTTTGCCATCTCTGACGTGGCGGGAAGGAAGTGTTCGCAACCTTCAATTTCGACCGCATGGGATGACAGCGCCTGACACCGGGATAACAGATTTAGTCGAGAGGATGTTCTGAATTGGCCGCACGATTACGAGTACCACGCATGCGTTTGCCGCTGACCACGATCCATAGAACATGGTGGCCGTTGGCGGCCAGCTGGCTGCTGATGGCCATGGAACTGCCGGCGCTCAGCGCGGTGATAGCGCGTTTGCCAAATCCTCAAATTAACCTGGCTGCTTGGGGTGGTGTGGTGTTCCCGCTTTCCCTCATTATCGAGGCCCCGATCATCATGTTGCTGGCCGCCTCTACCGCTCTGAGCAAGGACATGGCTTCCTATCGCTGGCTGCGCAGATTCACACTCTGGGCCGGTGCGGTGCTCACGCTGGTACATATCCTCGTCGCCTTTACACCGCTGTTCGACCTGATTGTGGTTAAACTGATCGGCGCACCGCAGGAAATCTTGGAAGCCGCGCGCCTGGGCTTGAAATTGATGACACCCTGGACCTTCTCGATCGCCATCCGGCGGTTCAACCAGGGTGCATTGATCCGCTTCGGACATCCGCGGGCGGTCAGTATCGGAACGGCGATTCGTTTGCTGGCCGATGGTTTGATTTTGGTCGCCGGATTACTCATCGGCACCGTGCCCGGGATCGCAGTCGCGGGTATAGCAATCTCCCTGGGAGTGATTTGCGAAGCCGTTTATTCAGAGGTTAGGGTCCGTCCGGTCGTCAGGGATGAGCTTCCCAATGCTCCGATCGTGAAGCCACCTTTGCAGATGAGACCTTTTCTGGCGTTCTATATCCCGCTGGGGATGACATCCTTTTTGACGCTTCTGGCTCTACCCTTGGGGAGCGCAGCGCTGAGTCGTATGCCGCTGGCGCTGACGTCCCTGGCTGTCTGGCCGGTGGTTTCCGGTTTCATATTCATGCTTCGAAGCATGGGGATGGCCTATAACGAAGTGGTGGTTGCACTGCTTG
>SOJU01000207.1 GCA_004376465.1 Anaerolineales bacterium
GGCCGCAACCAGGAAGGCACCTGGGTCTACGTGGATCCCTGGACCTATATGGACTACTGCTGGGTGAAGACCGAGTTCTTAGAACTCACTTACGACGTATCCAGTGTGGCCCAGATCCGCACGCTGCTTCCTTATACGGAGTTCTACTGGGCACCTCGCAACGTCCGCGCCAGCCGCCTCGGCGACGAGGTCATGGTCAATTGGGATCGGATATCTATGAGTTTGGACGATAACCGTGGTTATCTTATTGAGGGCTGGCTATGCGTGGACGGTCAGTTGCGCTTCACACCGCTTCAGTTCTGGTCTCCCCCCGCCATCCTGACAGACGAGCCTGGGTGTATTGAGCCATCCAGCGCGAGGATCTATACTGCAGAGAAACATGGGTACTCCGAGTGGGTGGCAATCGCCTGGCCTGCTCACCCAACACCCACACCGTAATACGACAGATCCTTTCCGATTGCACCCTGCGGAAACGCTAATGTTCTCATTCTAGTCCCGGATAGTCATCATGACCCGAGACTCGTGATCTTCTTATATCTAACCGGGGACGATGGTAAAATCCCTTTTCGTGCCAGGGAGACTCCGTGACTGAAACAAACCAAATAATGGATAGGGCAGATGATGCCGATCTACCTAATAATGAGCTAGAGTTAGGCCCCTTCCAGGCCGACCACGTAGTCACACTTTCGGCGGGTCACGCTGTCCATGACACCTACACCGCGTTTTTGGCTCCCCTCTTACCTGTTTTAATAGAAAAATTCTCCTTATTAAAAACCGAAGCGGGTTTGCTCTCGCTTTTCATGCAGGGCCCTTCCATCCTCCAACCATTTATCGGCCATCTGGCGGACAGCATCAGCATGCGCTATGCCGTGATCCTGGCACCGGCAATAACAGGCACAATGATGAGCCTGTTGGGAATCGCGCCGAGTTATTCGGTTCTGGCTATTTTCCTGTTCATCGCTGGTCTCAGCTCGGCAGGATTGCACGCTGTTGGCCCAGTTATGGCGGGCCGGGTCTCCGGATCGAGTTTGGGTCGGGCGATGGGTTTCTGGATGGTGGGCGGTGAATTGGGGCGGACCGTCGGTCCCATCCTGTTGGTCACCGCCATCGGGTATTTAACTCTGGGGGGATTGTCCTGGTTGATGATCGGTGGATGGATCGTCTCAGTAATTCTTTATCTTCGATTGAGATCGATCCCTGGGCGAGATCCAGGCGCAGCGGATGCTCTCCCTTGGCGAGCTGCGTTGCGTGCTATGAAACCAATGATGCTGCCTCTTTCGGGAGTTCTTGTCACCCGTTCTTTCATGAGCGCCTCACTTACGACATACCTGCCTATCTTTCTCGTTGACGAAGGTGTGGGATTATGGCTAGCGGGAGCGGCTCTGACAATTTTAGAGGCGGCCGCTGTAGTCGGTGCGATGGTCGGCGGATCTATCAGCGATAAGGTGGGGCGCAAGGTCATTCTTCTAATCTCGATGGTCGCTACACCCATCCTCGCCCTCGCTTTCCTGCGAACGAGTGGATGGGTACAGGCGCTGCTGCTGCCTGCACTCGGCTTTTTTGCACTGTCTCCGACGCCGGTAATCATGGCATGGGTGCAAGAGAGCTATCTGGAAAATCGCGCCCTGGCGAATGGTGTTTACATGGCCATGGGGTTTCTCATCCGCGCGGTTGTCGTTGTGATACTGGGCAGGGTGGGGGATTTGGTCGGCCTACGGCAGGGTTTTATGTACAGCGCTATCATCATGATGCTCGGGATTCCTCTGGTCTTCTTGCTGCCGGGTCAAATTAAGCAAAATAATTCCTAATCGGAATATCGGGAGTTCCGATAGATCGACGATGCAGAATCCTAATTGTGGAGAAAGAACATGACGTTGAGTGAACCTAGAATAATGCGACGCCTCGGTCAAACCGACATCGAAATCACGCCCATCGGATTGGGCGTGATGCAATTCGCTGGCGGCGCAGGTGTTTTCGGGATGATGTTCCCCGAAATTTCCCAGGAGACTATGAGTGGGATCATAAGAACTGCTCTAGATGGCGGCATCAACTGGTTTGATACCGCGGAGATGTACGGTCGCGGCCGCTCGGAGCAGAGGCTGGCCAACGCTTTACGAGCTGCTGAGAAAACGGATGATGAAGTCATCGTTGCGACCAAGTGGTTCCCTATGTTCAGGACAGCGCGTAATATCCCCCGCACTATCCATGACCGAATACGTTTTCTTGATGGATATTCCATCGATCTCTATATGATCCATCAACCCTGGGGGTTCTCCCCTCCAGAGGCCGAGATGGATGCCATGGCTGATTTGGTAGAAGTGGGAATGATCCGGTCGGTGGGTGTGAGCAACTTCAACGCTGAGCAAATGCGGCGCGCCCATGCAGCACTGCAAAAACGCGGATTGCCGCTGGCGGCAAACCAGATGCAATACAGCCTGCTCCATCGGAAGATCGAAACCAATGGTGTGTTGGCTGCTGCGAAGGAATTAGGGATTACCATCACCGCCTGGTCGCCGCTTGCGTCGGGCTTATTAACGGGCAAGTTCCATAAGGATCCAGAAATCCTCAACCAGACATCTTTTGGTCGGAGGATGCGGTTGCGACGCGAAATCGAGCGAAGTCGCCCACTGATCCTGGCTTTAGAAGAAGTTGCCATCAAGCACGATGCTACACCGGCTCAGATCGCGTTAAACTGGCTGATCCATTTCCAGGGAGATGCAGTCGTCGCCATTCCTGGAGCTTCGAAGGTGAAGCAGGCAGAGGAAAACGCGGAGGTGATGAATTTTAAACTTACAAATGATGAGATGGCACGGCTCGATGAGCTTTCGCGAATGTTCCGATAAGCAGCCATCGTGAGGTGATGTAGAGCATACCTGACATTCAAGTGCGTTGTTTCGCAGATCACTTGACGGGCGTTGCACACCGGGAAGCGTATCTTTTACGCTTCCTTTGTGTTTTCAATGACAGGGCACCAAACTTGCATCTATTGGGTTGGAGTCATGACGTACTCCGAAGTGTAGGGTCGGAGATGTTGATCTGTCATGCCTCAGCAGACAGCGATGAGTAAATAGAAGGAGAATAGAGATGTCCGAGGAAAATACCAAGCTGCTTAACCTGATGCGTTTCTGGCTGTTCGGGACCTTTATCATTGTGTGGGCAGCGATCACGATGTACATCGGAATGTTTACAAATCAGAATTGGCTTATGGCTTTACGTGCGGGACTGCCAATCTGGGGAACCGTAGCAGCGTTATGCATCGTGTTTTACTATGGATATAAAATGTATCTGGGACGAAAGACAGAGTAGGAGTTCTAACGCTCGAGTAGCCACACATCTCAACCTCGCCTTGTTTCATGGAAGGTTGGAAAATACCCATCAAGACCATTGCTGCCGGCCTGCATATCTATTAGAGCGGGTCGGCATTTGTTAAAGTGCGCCAGAATTCTCGTTGAACCTCTTGAGTACCCTGGAGAGTAGTGGCAGTAGAGGGAAGGGTAGTGTAGGCTGACCTACAGCTACCCCGCATGGAATTTCTCCAAGCCCGCTCTCTTAAGAAGGGATAATAAAATGAAGTTCCTTAGCCCCATGACGGTCAGCGTGACCTTTATCCTGCTGCTATCCAGCGCGTGTGCTATCTCTGAGCCAACACCAACAGCATCACCACCACCCACGAAAGCTGAACCCACATAAACACCCCACCCGACGGATATCCCCCGCGCCAGCGTGCGCCTGACGATCCTGTACGATAACACCACCGAAGATCCCCGCTTGACTGTCGAGTGGGGTTTCTCAGCGCTGGTCGAATACGGGGGTCATACAGTGCTCTTCGACACGGGTTTGGATGGACCGTCCCTGTTGGGCAATATGGAAGTCTTGGGAGTCGATTGAAGCCATTGTGCTCTCCCATGAGCATGGGGATCATACGGGCGGATTGCAGGATCTGCTCGCGACCGGAATCCATCCTAAAATTTACATCCCCGCCGCGATGGCTGGAAAGGTCACCCAGGCGCAGCGGGAATAGTAGACTGTTATGGAGGTCTCGGATCCTGTGGAAATCGTGCCTGGGATGTTTTCCACGGGCGAGATCAGCGGGTCTGTGCCTGAACAGGGGCTGGTGGTGAGAACCCCCGAAGGCATCGTCGTCATCACGGGATGCGCGCATCCGGGAATTGTGAAGATGGTGGAGCGTTCTAGCGAGATCGTCGATGGCGAGATTGCCCTCGTAGTCGGAGGTTTCCATCTTGGCAATTACAACACAGGTCAAATCGATACAATCATCGCCGATTTCCGCAGTATGGGTGTTAGGCAGGTAACGCCGACTCACTGCACCGGAGAAGAGCAGATTACTCAAATTGCCAAAGCCTACGGTGAGGATTACATCCCCGGAGGTGCAGGCCAGGTGATCGTTATTGGGAATCTTGCCCCCTAAAAAGGATATTTGTCGCTGGGCGCAAACCCATCTCCAATTCACTTTGACTGGGTTATGTGTAGGGGCACGGCATGCCGTGCCCCTACAGGTCTTGAAAACCGACAGAGAACGGGCCGACACACGGGTCGGCCCATTACCCCCCCTTTAATTGCATAGATCAGCTCGCCTCGACAACCAACTCCATGATGTCTTTGACTTCGATTTGATCGTCCAGAGCAAGCGTTTTGACGGCGTCATCGAGCATGTTCAGGCAGAAAGGACAGGCTGTGGCAAGTATCTGCGCACCTGTGCTGACCGCCTCACGTACCCGTTCGTGGGATAAGTGAGCCCCGGAGGCGTGCCCTTCAAACCACATCCGACCACCACCACCGCCGCAGCATAGGCTTTGCTTTCGGCTGCGCTCCATCTCAACCAACTCGATGCCGGGAATGCTCTGAAGGATGGAGCGGGGTTCGTCGAAGATGTCGTTCTGGATGCCCAGGTAGCAGGGATCGTGATAAGTGATGCGCTTGTTGACCTCGCCCTTGAACTCAATCTGCCCATCGGCGATCAAACGGGCAACATACTGTGTGTAATGTTCTGTGTTGAGATTGAGGTCGGGGTAGTGATTCCTGAAAACATCGAAACAATGTGGCGATGCCGTAACGATCTGTTGGGTCTGGGGCTTATTTAGCGACTCCGTTAATTCCTCGACCATCATCTCAAACAACCCCATCTCTCCGATGCGCTGCATCTCGCTTCCGCAGCAAACCTCTTCACTGCCCAGCGTGCCGAGATTGACCCCGGCCGCGTCCATCGAGGTAGCCATCGCCTGTGCGATCTTCTGCGCCCGTGGGTCATAGCAGGCTAAGCAGCATACAAAGTAAAGTGCATCGACAGGTTCTGCCAATCCGTCTTGAATAGGGTTCCCCTCAGCCCAAGCAAGGCGGTCTGCGTGCATCATCTCGAAAGGATTTTTATTGCGGAATGCGCTGGTCAGGGCAACGCCGAGAGTGCGCGGGACTTTGCCCTCCTCAACCAGCAGACTGCGCAAAGTACTGGCAACCTGACCTGGCTCCAATTCCTTTGGGCACTGCTCAACACACATGTAGCAGGTTGTGCAGTCCCACAGAGTTTCGATGTCTGTCATATGTGCATCGTGGTCGTTGTCGCGCGAGTCCGACACCCGTAAAAATGCCTTCAGCATGGCATGTGGGCCGACAAAGCCCTTGTCAATGCTGATAACCGGGCATGCCGAGTAGCATGCACCGCACATGATGCATCGCTCCGCGTTGTTCAGCGAGTTGACTTCGTCCGGACTGATACGGAATTCCTTCTCCGGGAAATCCTCCGCCGGGATTAACCAGGGTTTAATTCGTTGATATTGCTCCCAGAAGCTGCTGCGATCTGTGACCAGATCTTTGATGACCGGCACAGAGGGCAGAGGTCGGATCGTTACCAGCCCATCCTCATTTACATGATCTATGAGCGC
>SOJU01000104.1 GCA_004376465.1 Anaerolineales bacterium
CGGAGTGTAGTTCGAACGCACACGAGCAATTCCCCGACCGCCTCGAAAGGAGGAATTTGCCAGAAAAAAAAGAAAGCTCGCAATCATGAACGCGTAGAAAATAAAAGTTCTGAGGAGAATGAATCTATGTTATCGAGAAAAACGTTATTCTTTGGCCTGTTAGTCTTGCTTACACTTGCCCTAGCAGGTTGCGCAGGACAAGCAGGAGAACGCGGCCTTTCTGGCCCCGCTGGCCCCGCTGGCCCCGCTGGCCCAGAAGGTCCTGCTGGAGCAGCAGCCAGTGCAACTGATCTGACCTGCACGGAGTGCCATGATGACACAACCGCACTCTCTGGAAAGGCGGCTGCTTGGGGTGAGTCCGGCCATGGCGTTGGCGAATCCTATGTCCGTGGATCCAGCGCCAGCTGTGCTGGCTGTCACTCCGGTGGCGCCTTCAGCGCCATGGTAGCTGCGGGCCTAAACCCGTCCGAGGTTGAGGCTGGAGATCCGGATCCAACCCGCACGGATTGCCGCGCCTGCCATGCGATCCACACCAGCTACACTTCTTCCGACTGGGCTCTGGAGACCACAGCCCCGGTGTCGCTCTTTGCCTTCGAGGGCGCGACCTTCGACGGCGGCGAGGGCAACCTTTGTGCAACCTGCCATCAGCCTCGTCGAGCGATTGCCGAAGCGGTAGACGGCATGATCGAAATCACCAGCTCGCACTGGGGGCCACACCATGGGCCGCAAAGCACAATGCTTCTCGGTCTCGGTGGAGCCGGAGTGGAAGGTAGCCCAAGCGCACATGCTTTAATGGTGGAAGACACCTGCGTTAGCTGCCACCTCGGTGAAGGCGATAGCCACACCTTTGAACCGGATGAGGCTTCGTGCGAGGGCTGCCACGCCGACCTCGAAGATTTCGATTATAACGGTGTGCAGACCGATGTCGAAGCGCTTACCGTCGAACTCGGCGAGAAGCTCGAAGCCGCCGGCTTACTGCATGATGGGCATCCGAACCCCGGGACCTACCCTGCGGCGCAATCCCAGGCTGCGTGGAACTGGATATACATCGTTCTTGAGGACGGCAGTCTTGGCGTCCACAATCCGGCCTTCACCAAAGCCATGCTCGAAGCGGGCCTGGCTGCTTTCGAATAGTCCGAATAGTCCGGAAAACAGAAACACCTTGTTAGTAGACGGGGTCGTCCTGACGGACGACCCCGTTTGCATTATCTGAATTACAGCGCAGGCGAGATCAGCAGGCCACAACCGGTGCAAAAACTCCCTCTCGACTCATCGGTGCATAAGTGTTAAGCAATTGTTCACCCTGAACGCTGGCAAATAATAGATCCAGGGCTGGGGTTATATACAGAAGTCGAGGAGGAATACTACGATGACGGGTTTCAGTCAGCCGATCCCAGGGCGTATACTTCCTCCTGGACCGGTTCGGGTTGGGCCTCAGCATGGTCAACGATATTGAAATACTGCATGCCAATCGTTATCGCCAGCATACCGAAGGCGATCACACCGCCACCGGCCAGGATCTCAATCAGCGATGGCACGTAGGTTGTATACAGGGTTCTTATCGCATTCGGCGTATAGGTGAGGATCACCATCGATCCAGCCAGGGTAGTGTCCCAGCGGTAAGCTACGACGCCACCAACTACCATTGCCAGCGCCAGCATGCGCACCCAGGGCAACGACCTCGTGCGGGGGTTGAGCAGCAATATGATGGGGATCAATGCCCCTATGATGATCTCACCCAACCAGAAGTTGAGCGCTAATGGGCCCCTGGTGAGTAGTGCCAGGCCCTCGGTCCTTCCTGGCTCGTAGGTATAGGTCATCGAGAAAGCATCCCAGAAGCGGAAGTAGAGGTAGCCAACCAGGATCCAACCCACCACCAACGCCAGGCTCTCAAGCAATTCGTCCTTCACTTTTATTTTCCGATCCAGGCGAGATGCCAGCATCGATAGCAGCACCGTTAACGATATTCCACCGGCGACCGCTGAGATAATAAACAACACGGATAAACCGGGGCGATACCAAATCGGCTTGGCTATGATTACGCCGAACGTTGCCCCCAACGATGACTGGTGCAGCATTGACAGGAACAAACCCGCAACGGCCAGAAAAGGGGCATAGTGATGGACGTGTTCCAGGCGTGCGGATAACTTGGGCCAGCGTGAGCGGACAAAGTCAATGCCACCGATGATCGGCAGTGTCTCTAGCAATAGCACCGTGAGATATAACGTCAAGCACATGCTGACTTCCCACAGCACAGAGTGCGTATTCCAGTACACAAGGTAATGCCAGAAGCGCTCCGGGCGGCCGATATCCAGCAGCAATGTGAACATTGCCATGGTGTAGCCTATGAGACCGATATAGGTGGCCGTACGCGCTACCGGTTGATACTTCTTTATACCCAGGATGTAAACTATAGCACAGAGCGAGAAGGCGCCGGCGCTTAAAGCGATAGACGAGAGATCAATCGTAATCCATAAACCCCACGGTACCAGATCGGTCAAGTTGGTCAGGTACAGTCCTTCTGCAAAGACAATGATCCCAGCTACAGCGCCAATTCCCGTGGTGATGGCGAGGATTCCCATCCATACGTGTACTGGTCGCAATTTAAAGGAGCGTATCGCAGCGATCATATCCCCACCCCCTCTTCTTGCGCTGGCAGGTAGTAGACGCGTGGGCCAGTGCCTAGGTCATTGCGCAACTGATAGTGCGGACGTGTTGTCAACAACTGGCTGACTTTTGATTCGGGATCATTCAAATCACCAAAGTTGCGCGCACCTACCGGGCATACGACAACACAGGCTGGTGTTGCTTCCTTATCCACACCTGGCATTAATCCAAGGGCCAGACCACGATCTATCCGCTGATAGCAAAAACTGCATTTTTCCACAACGCCTCGAACACGACGCTCAATTTCTGGTTGTCCCCACTCGGGCACAAATGGGTTATCGCCTTCGAAGGTCTCCCAATTGAAAACCCTGGCATAGTAGGGGCAGGCAACCTCGCAGTAACGACAGCCGATGCACTTGTCGTAATCCATCATCACGATCCCATCGGGCCGTACATACGTCGCACCAACCATACACACATTTTTGCATGGTGGGTTCTCGCAGTGCATACAAGGTCGGGAGAGGTAGACTGATTCTTCTCCTGTGACGTCGTTCTGCTCAATCACCCTGTTCCAGCGCATGTCCGGGTTGATGTCATTATGCGCCTGACAGCTGTTGACACAATACTCACAGCCAGTGCACCGCGACTGATCTATCACCATCGCCCAACTGTGAGGG
Source organism: Anaerolineales bacterium (assembly GCA_004376465.1). Classification (GTDB taxonomy): domain Bacteria; phylum Chloroflexota; class Anaerolineae; order Anaerolineales; family E44-bin32; genus E44-bin32. The sequence continues at coordinate 3,285 of SOJU01000104.1, forward strand.
CTTTCTCCTTCTGGACCGGACGCTGATGCCTTTCTTACCAAACGCAACCCGGCAACCGCAGCCGCCCCGGCGGCAGTCATTCTGATCATGCCTCGCCGATTTATCTTCTCTTCGGCCATGGCTTTACTCCTCATCCTTTTTAATGCGTTCATACCAGCGCTCGAGCCATGGTGCGAGGATCATCCCGCTCGCCATACCGACAATACCCGAAAGCATGGCGAAACCCACCGGGCTGATCGGGCTTGGATCGGACCTGAGGGTACCAGTCTCCACACCTGCTATCGGCTCTGGTTCCAGCGCTGTCAAAGGTTCAGGGTGAACCTCAACCGGATCATGCATCTGATAGGCATGGCATTCGTTGCAGGTGCTCAATTTGACTCCGAAACTGTGATCGCGAACAGCGTGACCCTCGCCGGTTTCAGTTAAAGTTGGACCCAGATGGCAATCTGCGCAGGTCAGTCCTTCATCTGCATGCTCTGAATGTCCAAAACTTGAAGCCCTTGTGCGGTGGCATGTCGAACACAACACAGATGCGCTAAAAGTTTTCAGTCCAGTAGCATGCGGGTCATGGCAGCCAATGCAATTAAGTTCCTCACTCCGATGGCCTGAGACCTGCCATTCGAAGTACGTCTCTGTGTGACACGTTCCGCAGAAAGCAGCCGATCGGTCTGTGGGCATAGGCTCCGTGGGGTGGTCAATGGCTTGTGAGTCGTGGCACGACTCACACCCGACTCCATCCTCCTCCCACGTACCCGTTTTAGGATCGTAACCTGTGGTATGACAATTCAGGCAGGTTTTGTCTTCTCCGCTTGCCCGCCAGGCATCCAAAAATATCGGGTCCGTTGATGCTTGCCCATGAGCGCCATCCCACCAAGCTTGCTGGAAGGCGGGATGACAGACGGCGCAGTCAACATCACCACTCCCACTCTGCGCTTGCACTGGCGTCTGTACAAAGGCGAAGCTAACCAACGCAAGCGGGAGGGCGAATACCGTCCCCAGGAACAATCTTCGCAACAATCGGATCATGTTCATCTCTCCTTGATCACTTATCAGACGGGTCTCGGTATTGGCGCCGCTTGAAAAACCGGGCAATCTAGGCATTTGGACTGCATCTCACCAGATGCGTCGCGGTACACTTGCCAACATGGGCGGCCACTCTCCAAAAATGCCGGACAGGTATCACGAATCTCACGGGAGCATTCATTCGTTGCCCAGCAACGAATTTTGTCGAAAAGGCTAACCTTCAGCACGAGCTCTGGCTGAGACTCCAGCTCTACATCTCTCTGCCACTTCTGGTCCAGACGACGCAATGCATACACCAGTAGCACCGTTATCCCGATAGGAATTCCGAATCGGAGCAGCAATCCGGCAATCAACGTTAAGATCACAGAAAACTCGTTCATAGGTTAGTCCTCAAGCTTTGGCTACGTTCCTGCGCTCGATCCAGGTACCTAAGGACAACAGAATTGAAACGGGTATCACGATTCGCAATAGGACAAGCGCTAGAAATACCAGTTCACCGTTCATGGGCTTCACTCCTCGGAGAATATCTCCCTTCTTAATTTAAGGGCTGCTCATGCAAAGGTAAATCCGGTACCTACCCGATTTATTCCCTATGGCTTCTGCCCCAGATGACGTTCGATGAACTGGTGCAGGCATCCCATTCCCGGCTATTAATATCGATAGAGTGTGGGGTGTGTAACCCAATCGGGAAACAAAAAAACACCGCTCTTGCTTGCGGTGTTTTGCGCCTAGTGATGGGAAGTCTTCAGGCCTGGATAATGCCTTTGCGGATGGCGTACTTTACGAGCTCGGTGCGGGAGTGCATGCCAAGCTTACGCATGATGTTTTCACGATGCCGGGCAACTGTCTTAGGGCTGATTCCCAGAGTCTCACCAATCTCAAGATTCGTTGCGCCATCGGCAAGGTGCGCCAACACCTCTTGCTCCCGGTCCGTAAGCCCATTCATTCCCCGTCGCATCTCGGCCTGCGACTCCTGGGCAAGATAATCTTTGACCAGAAGTTTAGCCATCGAAGGATAAAGATAGACCTCGCCCATCGCCGCTGCTCGAATCGCGGTCAGTAGCTCCTCCGGCGCCGCCCGCTTAGGGACATAGCCACTCGCTCCAGCATCCAACATCTTGAAAAAATACTCCTCGTCCTCGTGGATGGTCAAGGCTACAACTGCGGTCCCCTCGCGCAACCGTTTCACCTCACTGGCTGCTTCAATCCCGGAGAGATCAGGCAAACCTATATCCATCACAATAACATCAGGCTTTAGACTTTCTAAGGAATCTAACGCCTCCTTCGCCAGCCCGAATTCCCCAACTATTTCGACATCGGGCTCCCCTTCCAACAGCATTCGCAACCCCAAACGAACGACTTCGTGGTCATCGACCAGCATTAGACGAATCGTCATCATACTCCTCGGATATATCTTGATGGGGAACGATCACCCTGATGCGCGTCCCTTCACCTTCCACCGATTCCAACTGAAACCGGCCTTTGAATAAGGCTGCTCTCTCCTCCATGCCCGCGAGCCCCCAAGATGGCCTTGATAAATCCATCGAAAGCATTTGTGGATTAAACCCGCAACCATCATCGATGACATCCAATTGTACACCGTCCGTTTCGAATATGAGGCTGACTTCGACATTATCAGCATTGGCATGTTTTACTACGTTTGTCAGCGCTTCCTGGGCGATGCGGAACAAGCCTGTTTTTACAGGCGCTGGCAGATCTTTGTCTTCTCCCTCAATCTTAACGTTGATGTTCAGTGGAACGCGTGTTTCTACCTCGCCAGCGTACCATCGTAAAGCCGATGCCAGGCCCAAATCATCCAGATGTGATGGACGGAGATCCGATATTAACCTCTGCAATTCATTGAGTGAGTGCGCCACCAGTCTTTCGAGTTGATTCAGATTTCCCGCCGCTTTATCCACATTTTCTCGCAACATCGAACCCGTCGCTCGTAAACCTAATCCGATGGCGGTAAGCGCCTGCCCAGTCTCATCGTGCAGTTCCCTCCCGATCCTCTGTCGCTCTGATTCCTGCGCCACCACTACTCGCCCAAACAGCTCCCCACGTAGAGCCTCCCTGCGCTCCGCTTCCTGAAGTCGCTCCCTCTGTAACTCAGCGATTTGGCGCTTTGTCTCAACTTCAGAAGACCGCAGAAAGCGAATGACAAAGAAGGCACCGGCGATGGCTACTGCTGCACGCAGGAGCTGTACAGGGAAGCCAAAAAGCTCGAAGAAGAGCGCCTGATTGATAACATTCGATGGAGGGAGAGGGCTCGCTCGTGTAAAAACCTGACCGACGACTCCATACCACGCAAAGGCCACCGCAGCCCAGAGGCTGTCGCGGCCGAACCTCGCCAATCCAGCTCTGCGAAACTCACGCTGTTGAGCGATCAATCCTGCTGAGGCGAGGATGGCGGAGGGGATCGCCAGCACGTAGCGTGTCCATACATCTGCTGCATCCCAGAGTTCGGAAGATACCGGGTAATTCCCCCGCAGGGCGAGCACACCAAAACCCCAGATAGCTGCAAGCAGGAGGGGAACAAGCAGAGCAACCCGTCGAAATCGACGGGTTGGAGCGAGCAGGGCTGAACCAAAAGCGGCAAGCGAGAGAAAGGAAAATGCCAACAGCGCTATGCGAATGCTCTGCCAGGCTAACGGAGCCGTGCTCTGCCCGGGGAGAATTCCCAATATCTGAAACATCTCCACCCACTCATGTGTTCCATGGATGAATCCGAATAGGGCAAGCGGGCGTAGTGCGTATTGTAACCGCTCATCAGAGCCACGACCGACCTCCAGCGTGACGGCTAGCCCCATGCTGAAAAATGCCAAGCCGTAAAAGAAGAAGATCAGTGCAATGTTGGGGATATCCATGAGACAAAGTGCCTCCGCGGATTAGATCGTACACAGTTTAACATTGCGAGACAATTGCGAAAAGTTGAGAAGGAACCATCCAAAAGGGGATGTTTCCTTATGGAAACCGAGATTCCTGGGTGATATGAACCATGAGGGTTTCCATTAATGCCGAAGTTGTGCGCCGCAGCGGCGGCAATAATGATCCGACGCACCGCCCTGCACCCCACAGAGATGGCAATAAACTGGCGATGCATCAACCTCTTCCCTGGATTCACCTGTCGTCTTTCGCCGGCGTTTGCGTTTGCGTGGTTGAGAGGTTGCGGAATCCTGCCGTTTAAAACGCACGTACACGATCGCGCCTGCAGCGATCAAAACAAGACCGACGCCGCCCAGGATGTAGGGCAGCATCTGTGAGAAATCCGGCGTCTCACCACGCACCTCGTCTGGTCGGTCGATCTTGGGTTGGGTATTGATCGTGAGCTCTGAGTCCTGATTCTCGTATGCGAAGGTGATAAGCGCTTGCGATGCAGCCGACAGCAGGCCATAGGTCGCGCTGTGATAAACCAGGCCATCGGTGTGAACCCCAGCTACACCCTGGGCGGTCACCTGGATGTTGTCCGCACTCCAAGGCTGTTGGATCTCGTATTGAAATTCGGCAATGTCCATCCCGCCCGGCCAGAAGAACGTGAAGCTGCGTTTGTCGCCCTCATGCGTTAAATCGGCGTAGAATTCGATCCAGATACCAGCGCTTTCCGCCTCCATAACAATCGTCGCCCATTGCCCTTGCACCCGGCGCTGATAATCCGCCATGAATAATTGGCCCTCCGGCCCTTGAATCGCCACTGCTGATGGTTCACCATACTCCACCGGCACAGGGATCTCCACATGCGCAGGCAATTCCACCGCAGGGGACAACACACCACGCAGGATCACCAGCACACTCGGCTGGTCATATTCCGGTAACAGCGCTACCTCAAGGCGTTCCAGGGGAGACGCACTTCCAAGCTGCAACGGCGCTGAAAGCAGGGTCGATGAGGGTTTTCTATAACTTAGGGTGATCTCCTGCTTGTCACTCGCGGATCGCCCTCCGAGATCGATGGTTGTAAACACGAGACCATTGTCGGCCTCTTCAATCTTCCCCTCAGGTTTTATGCTCACATCACTCGCGCCGACCGGGTGCATGACTTCCACTGATAAGTCTGCGATCGCAATTCCGCCCGGTACCAGGAAATCAAAGCTTCGGTTCGCGTCTTGCACATCCAGGGCGGAGTAAAACTCGACCCATACTCCGGTTGTAGGAGTCTCGACATCCAGGAACGCCTGCGTTCCCTCTTGGACCACCTGCCACTTCACGTTGTCATCCAATTGCCCGTCGGGGTAATGCGCGGCGACGGCGTGAGGAGCATCAACCCCATCCGGCAGGGGTAGACGGATGATCGCCGGAAAATCAGCTTCTGGTGATACGCGCGCCTCATACAACACGAGCACGCCGGGTCGATCGTACTCCGGCCAGAGCGAAATCTTCAAACTCTCCAAGCGCGCCTCGGACTGCGCAATTCCTCTGGAGGGTGATAGCATCAACAAAAGGAGCAGGATAATTGGTACATTCAAGATTCTCTTCATGTTTTCCTCGCTGCATACAATAATACACTTTCAGACTCACGACAACCAAAATCCCCAATTTCGGTGAGTTGGATTAATTGGCTGTTCACTCCATCACTATAGTCCTTTCCGGGACCGCTGTGGTGAATATCGCTGCCACTAGGGAAATGATATGTTCCATCTAACATCATCAATCGCCCAATCACCGATTTCCGATCGATAGCGGCCAGAGACCGGTATAATAGCCCCATGAATCCACCCCTTCTCCCCGCTCCTGTGCTCATCGAGAACCAGGAGAGCCTGAAAGAGATGACCGACAGGCTCACGCGCGAACCCCTTCTCGCCGTGGACACTGAATCCAACAGCCTCTACGCTTATCAGGAACAAGTTTGTCTGATCCAATTTTCGATCCCTGGATTTGATTACCTCGTCGATCCCCTCGCAGTTAGCGACCTAAGCTCGCTATCGCCGCTTTTCTCAAACCCGAAGATTGAAAAAGTGTTACATGGAGCCGAGTACGATGTCATGTGCCTTGCGCGTGACTTCAACTTTCAGATTGTCAATCTCTTCGAAACCCGTGTCGCCAGCCGGACGCTAGGATGGAAACGCACAAGCTTGAGCGACCTTCTAGAGCAAGTCTTCTCCGTCAAAGTCGATAAACGTTTCCAGCGCGCCAATTGGGGTAAGCGACCCTTGTCGTCAGAGATGCTCGACTACGCTCGCCTAGACACACACTTCCTGCCCAAATTGCGGGACCACCTCCATCAACTATTACGTAATAATGGCAATCTGGAAGAAGCCCAAGAGCTATGCGAGCTAATGACCGATCCACCCCGCCGAGAGAACGGCTTCAGCCCAGATGGTTTCTGGAGGATTGCCCACTCCCGTGAACTCTCCCCACGCAAAGCAGCCATCCTGCGCGAGCTCTACATAATGCGCGACGGTTGCGCCCGACGACAGAATCGCCCACCCTTTAAGATCCTGGGTGATAAGAGTCTCATGGAAATCGCCAGGAAAGGACCCCGCACCTCCACGGAACTTAATCATGTACCCGGATTGACAAGCAATAAAGTTCGGCGTTACGGCGTCGAAATTCTTGCCACCGTTGAGCGCGGCATGAAGGCGCCCTTACCTCAGAAACCGCGCAGCCGGGGGCATGATGAAGCCACCCATACCCGCTACGAAGACTTAAGGGAATGGCGTAAAAACGCAGCAAGAAAAAGAAATCTCGAGTCAGACCTCATCCTGCCTCGAGACATACTCATCGTAATTGCTGCTCAAGCGCCACGCGACCTGGCGACCCTGCGAAAGATCATGGCTCCACTGGAATCACGCTTCCAGAGGTATGGTGAGGACATCCTTAGAATAATTCATAAGACATAATCAAGAGGGCCATCATGAACATCACTTTCCACGGCGCAGCCCAAACGGTTACAGGATCCCGTCATCTTTTAAGCCTGAACGACCATCATCTTTTGCTGGATTGCGGTCTCTTTCAAGGTCGCCGCAAGGACACCTATTCACGGAACCTGAACTTTCCCTTCGACGTAACCGCTCTCGACGCGGCAATTCTCTCCCACGCACATATCGACCATTCGGGCAACTTACCCAATCTGGTCAAGCAGGGCTACCCTGGCTCGATCAACGCCACGAGCGCCACGGCTCACCTCGCGGGTGTGATGCTGCGCGATTCAGGGCATATACAGGAGTCGGATGTCAAATTTGTGAATAAACGGCGCGCCAAGCGCGGCGAAGCACCGATCGAACCCCTTTACACAATAGCTGATGCCGCCACCGCTGCTGAACAGTTCGTCCAGCGCGACTACGATGCGCAATTTGAGGCTGTTCCTGGTGCGATCGCAACGTTGGTTGAGGCCGGGCACATCCTCGGCTCGGCGGGTGTGATCCTAGACCTCGAAGAGAACGGGCGCAAGGTACGCCTGATGTTCTCCGGCGATATCGGTCGCGCTGACTTGCCGATAGTACGCGATCCGGTTCTACCGAAAGATGTCGACTACCTCATCATGGAATCGACGTACGGCGACCGGTCGCATGACAGCTCTGGGCAGGCATACGACGAACTTCAAGCTGTCCTGAGCCGCACAATCGAGCGCGGTGGGAAAATCATCATTCCATCGTTTGCCGTCGGCCGTACACAGACGCTTGTTTATTACCTGCACCAGATGATCGATCACCACGAAATCCCGCGCATAAAGGTCTTTGTCGACAGCCCCCTGGCCGTGAATGTCACGGATATCTTTCGCGATCATCCCGAGTGTTTCGATGAAGAAGCGACGAATTTCATGCTTGCCGACCCGCATGGCTCTGCGCTCGGCTTCGACCTATTGACCTATACGCGGTCTGTCGATGAGAGCAAGGCTATCAACTTCATCGACGAACCGGTGATCATCATCTCCGCCTCAGGCATGGCCGAGACCGGTCGCATCCTGCACCACCTGCGCAACAACATTGAGGATGAACGCAACACCGTCTTGATCACCTCCTGGATGGCCCCGCACACACTCGGTCGACGGCTTTCGGAGGGGAAGAAACGGATTAAAATCTTCGGCGAAGAACACAAAGTGAGGGCAGAGGTTGCCTCTATCAACGGCCTCTCGGCCCACGCCGACCAGCCCCACTTGATCGAATATGCGCTTGCCTCGAAGGATACGCTTAAAGGTGTATTCCTGGTCCATGGGGAAGAAGGACCCGCGTTAGCTCTTATGGAAAAACTCAAGCAGGGCGGTTTGCAGGACGTTCACTACCCCGAGTTGGGGGAAAGTGTGGATATCTGACGACCGGCGCGCTATAATGTCGACACCCCGTGGAGAGGTGCCGGAGTGGTTGAACGGGGCGGTCTCGAAAACCGTTGTGGTCCTTTGGGCCACCGTGGGTTCGAATCCCACCCTCTCCGCCAGAAAAGGGCGTCCCATTTTACGGACGCCCTTCATGTTTCATCTCGCCAGCGGAGTCGATGAAGCGGCGATGCTGGCGACGGTATTGTGCGAAAGCCCGCCTGCCCTTCGCTGTAAGCTTCACGGAAGTGTTAGGGATTTTCCCTTTATACCCTTTGGTGATTTCGACATACTCCACATCTTCCAGCGCCGATAGGCTCTTCGATAGGGTTCCTTTATTAATTTTGGTTGCGTTGAGCAGATAGGTGAAGTCGGCGCTCTCGCATCCGGCCAGGACGGCGACTATCGCCAGGCGGACCGGTTTAGGAAACCTGATAGTTGGGAGCCTCTTTAGTTACAATCACATCGTGTGGATGACTCTCTATGAGTCCTGCATTTGTGATTCGCAGCAGTAGTGCTTTGGTACGTAGATCTTGGAGATTGGCTGCCCCTGCATAGCCCATCCCTGAACGTAAGCCGCCGATAAGTTGGTAGACAAAATCCTTCAAATAACCCTTATAGGCGACGCGGCCCTCGATACCTTCGGGGACGAGCTTCGAATTGCTGCCCTGTCCGCTAGCATACCGATCCCGTCCATAGCCTTTCATCGCTGCTAGGCTGCCCATCCCGCGGTATTCCTTGAAGCGGCGCCCTTCACTTAACACAATCTCTCCAGGCGCTTCTTCGAGACCGGCCAGCAAGCTTCCCAACATCACAGCATCCGCACCAGCGGCGATTGCTTTGACAATATCCCCGCTGAATTTTATCCCGCCGTCGGCGATGACGGCCACGCCGTGTTCGTGGGCGGCCTTTGCGCAGTGGTAAATGGCTGACAATTGTGGCACACCAGTCCCGGCGATGATGCGCGTGGTGCAGATAGAACCAGCACCGACGCCAATCTTGACCACCGCCGCACCAGTATCAATTAAAGCCTGGACCCCATCAACGGTGACGACATTCCCGGCGATAACCGGCAACTTCGGCCATCCATGCCGGATGCGCTTCAGCGCGCTGATCACCCCCTTGGAGTGACCATGGGCAGTGTCAACTACAAGGACATCGACGCCTGCATCCGCGAGCAAGCCGCAGCGCTCTTCTAAATCCGATCTTACTCCTACTGCTGCGCCAACAACCAGCTGTCCGCCATCATCCTTGGCGGCATTGGGAAAATCCCGTTGTTTCTGAATATCCTTAACGGTGATGAGCCCCTTCAGCACACCGTGTCCATCAACCAAAGGTAACTTTTCAATGCGGTGCTCCTGGAGCAACTCTTTGGCTTCCTGCATCGAGATCCTGATTCCTGCAGTGATTAATGGCTGTGGTGTCATGAAATCGCTGACCGGGCGATCGTAGTCCGACTGCTCAACAAAGCGGATATCGCGGTTGCTTAGAATACCTTGCAAGTTGCCCTTCCCGTCGGTGATCGGCACACCGCTGATGTGATATGTGGACATGATTGCTTCCGCTTGGTGTAGCCGGGCATCCGGTTCAAGCGTAATCGGGTCGACTATCATTCCCGACTGGGAGCGTTTGACTTTATCCACCTCGGCCGCCTGAGCTTCGGGCGAGAGGTTGCGATGAATAATACCCATCCCGCCCTCGCGTGCCAGACCGATCGCCAACCTCGCTTCCGTAACGGTATCCATCGCCGCCGAGAGCAAGGGAATACTTAATTGAATCTTCTCGGTGAGGGAAACATTGACGTCCGTCTCGCTGGGCAAAGTCTCAGAATAACCCGGGACGATGAGTACATCGTCGAACGTCAAGCCCAACTGAGGGGAAAAAAGTTCGTCATTCATGATCTTGTCTCCTACACTTGCCAACGATCATTTTCGCGTCCTTGATCTCTGTTCATCGATACTGGTTCGCCCAGTGATCAATGCCTGAAATGGCGCACGCCCGTCAGAACCATTGCGATCCCATGCTGATTACAGACGTCGATTGAATCTTGATCCCGAATGGAGCCCCCTGGTTGAACGATGGCGGTGATGCCTTTCTCGGCGGCAACTTCGACAGCGTCGGGAAAGGGAAAGAATGCGTCCGACGCCATTACCGCAGCCCTGGACTTCTGCCCAGCTTTCTGGGCAGCGATGTGAACACAATCCACCCTGTTTGGTTGTCCGCCGCCTATCCCAACCGTCGTCTCGCCGTGGCGTTGTTGTCTGTCACACCGGGGCGGGATGCAATAGATGTTCTTCGTCATGAGCTCGACTGAGCTGGTGATCGCGATTGCAGGCAGTAGGTATAAAAAATATTCGGCACTTGTCGAAAGTGCCGAAGAGACATCGATGCGGAAGCAGGATATTTGATTCCCATACTGCGCAGGAACGGCCATATGGGAATGTATTATAGCTCCATCCTCATCTCATGCAATCTCCATATATACCTTATTATGGTTTTTTGCTCCTGGTAGGGGGTGGATACAATCAAAAAAGGGCGATCCGGTAGATCGCCCTAATATCATTCTCGCCGATTGTGATTTACTTTCGGATTTCGATCGCCTCTAACTGCTCCAAGGATTTTTTTACCACATCGAAACCACCCTGCCAGAATGCTGCCTTGCGCATGTCAATCCCCGCGTTTGTGAGGATATCATCGGGGGAGGCCGATCCTCCCGCCGTTAATATGTCGATGTATCGGGGGATGAAGCTCTCTCCCTCTTCTTTGTACTGTTTATAAAGGGAGAGCACGAGGAGTTGGCCGAAGGTATACGCATAAACGTAGAAAGGTGTGTGGTAGAAATGCGGAATCGCCAGCCATTCAAAACGGAAGTCCTCGCTCAGGTCCAGCGAATCTCCAAATTGGTCTTTTAGATTCTCAAAGTAGATATCAGAGAGATCATCCACTGCGGCGCCCTCGTGCACCCGTTCATGCGCCTGGCGCTCGAACATTGCAAAGTAGGCTTGACGCATGATCGTGGCATAGGCATCATCCATCTGCCCGAAGAGGATGTCGCGCCGCACATCGGGATCTTCTTCGATCTCCAACAGATGGTCAACCAGCAGCATCTCGGCGAAGGTGGAGGCTGTCTCTGCCAGAGGCAGCGAAGAACGCTGCGTCAGCGCGGTGTGGTGCGTCGCCAGCATCGAGTGAACCGCATGGCCTAGTTCGTGCGCCATCGTTGCCACATTGCGCGGCCTCCCATTGTACGACTGGAGCACCCAGGGTGTTAAATCAGGGGTGACCGTTGAGCAGAAGGCTCCGGAGCGCTTGCCCTTGCGCACCTCACTGTCGATATGGTCCTGGTCAAAAACACGCTGCACCAGATCGGCCATACCCGGGTCAAACTGCCGGAAGCTTTCCAACACCATCGCCACTGCATCATTATAGGGGTACGTCTTTTCAGACTGCGCTACGGGGGCGTAGATATCGTAGCGACGGAGACGGTCCACGCCCAGCCAGCGGGCCTTCAACTGGAAGAAGCGATGAAACAACGGCGCGTTCTTTTGACAGACTTCTAAGAGCGATTCCACCACATCATCGGGGATATCGTTGGCCAGGTTGCGAAGGGCAATCGGCGCAGAATATCCGCGCAGGTCCACGCCCTCGCTGCGCCAATCACGCAGAATGGATTGGTAGATTTGACCCAGAATAGGTCCATCCGCGTTATATACGCGGTAGAGTTCCTTATATGCAGCTTCCCGCATTGTTGGATCTGGATCGCGATAATACACCGTGAGTTCCTCACGGGAGAGTTCCTCCTCCTCGCCATCCACTTCGAGTTGAAAACCATAGCGGTTGGTGATGGTGCTGTACAGGGTCACCAAGGCGTGAGTGCCGTTGACGTCCTTGAGGTTGATGATCTTCTCTTCGGGCTCGGAAAGCGTGTAGGGCTTCTGCAAACGAAGGGCTTCCAGCCAATACCGGTAATCTCCCGAAGCCTCCAGCAGCCTTACGGCCGCTTTGTCATCCAAATTTTTCCACCACAGATTAAAGAACATAATGCGGTTGTCGATTTGAGCGCCGAGCTGCTGCATTTGCGCCATGAAAGCCTGGACTTTTTGATCCTGCGTGTCCACTGCAAAACTCAGGGAAGCGAAGGCGCCCACCGTGGATATCTGGCGGGAGATTCCTTCGTAATCCTGAAGAATACTAACGAATTTCTCCTCCGCGATATCCTCAGCAAGTTGTTCCCGATGCTTCTCAAAATTAGCAACCGAAACATCAAGTTTCTCAAGCGCTTGCTCGATCTCGGGGGTTCCTAGACCAGGAAATAGCTCGTCAAGACTCCAACCCTTTTGTTCGTATTTCGCGGCGGCCATATTTCCCTCCTGTGTATTGAAAGTATGTTCTAGGAATTCCTCAACATGTCAAACGTTAAAGCGTATATAGATCACATCCCCATCGGAGACGACGGAATCCTTCCCTTCGAGGCGCAGTTTACCTTGAGCGCGCGCCTCTGACAGCCCGCCCAGAGATATCAACGCCTCCCAATTGATTACTTCGGCGCGAATGAATCCACGCGCCATATCGGAATGGACCGTCGCGGCGGCGTCCAGGCAGCTACCCCCGCGCGGCAGCGTCCACGCCCGAACCTCATCTTCATTTCCGGTGAAGAATGAATGCAGCCCCAACGCATCATACGAGAAACGGATCACTCGCTCCCGGCCGGGCACCTCGATGCCATATTCCTCCAAGAACTCGGCCGCCTCGTCCACGGGCAGTTGAGCGATCTCCATCTCCAGCTTCCCTTGCAGTCCAAGCGCTGATACACCCGCCATGATTTCACCCGTAGTAGAGAGCGACTGGTCTTCTCCCAAATTAACAACAATAAGTATCGGAATAAGGGTGAGTAATCCAAACCCCGTCAATGCGGCTAGATCCTCAGTAGAGAGCTTCATGCGCCGGAGTGGCTGCTCTTGATTCAAATGCTCCATGGCGCGTTGGAAGATGGCCTGCTCTCGCTCGACTTGCGCCTTATCGCGCCCCCCTTTCTGCCGTTCTTCCTGTAATTTATCCAGGCGCCGTTCGACTGTGATCATGTCACTCAGGAGAAGCTCACCATCAAGAGCGGCGGCATCTCGAGCGGGGTCGACATCCCCCAGCGCAGAGGGGATGCTCGGGTCTTGAAATGCGCGTACGACGAGCAGCAAACCGTCCATTTGCTCTATTTGGTTGACAAGTGGACCAGGAAGCCCGTCGCTGCCAGCATCAACACTCATACCGCCGATATCAGCGTACGTCACTTTAGCGTAGGTTGTTTTCTTCGGCTTGAAGACTTCGCTCACTGCTTCAAGACGCGCATCGGGAACATCTACCGAGGCCTCATGAACATCCACACGTCCACGACCGGCCATAGTGCCCGTCTCTAATTGTGCTCCTGTTAGGGCATTGAAAACTGTGGTTTTTCCAGAGGCCTCGAGGCCAATAATTCCTAAGCGCATAAGGTATAAAGTAAGCCCCCGATCTCTACGACCGGGAGGCCATCTTGACCATCATCTTACACTTGGCTATACTGTCCGTGCGCCGAAGTGGCGGAACTGGCAGACGCGCGCGACTCAAACTCGCGTTCCTTCGGGATTGTGGGTTCGATTCCCACCTTCGGCACCAGCGATTATAGCATAGGCAGCCCCGGCACTCGGAAACCATATCGGGGCTGTTGCCTTTGTTGCAACCCTTCCGCCTCTATGGCACAATGCTCGCCAGAGGGCAACCATCGTATGGGAACGACATCACGCTTGTTATTTGGAATCTTCATCGGTATGCTTCTTGGCCTGCTCTTCGGCTGGCTGATTCGCCCTGTGGAATATATCGACACCGCTCCGGAAGCGTTACGCGAAGATTTCCGATCGGATTATGTCCTCATGGTCGCCGAGGCCTACGTCGTCGATCGCGACTTGGAGTTGGCAAGGTACAAACTTGCCTCGTTAGGATCTCACCCACCCCTAAATTACGTCATCTATGCCATCGATTTCGGGGTGGAAAACGGCTTCAATACAATCGACCTTCAGACGCTGAACCTGCTCGCCGTCGACTTACGCTCCATCCCACCCGCACCCGAGATAGGCTAACAATGAGTCGGTTAGGCAATTTCGCGCTAATAATCGGTTTGCTCCTCGGATTCGCCGCGGGGTTATTTTACAGCTGGACTATCAACCCCGTTGAGTACATCGATTCTTCCCCGGACTCGCTCCGCGAAGACTTTAAATCAGATTATTTGACCCTGATCGCCTCCGCCTATGTTGCAACCGGAGATGCAGATCGTGCTCGCGCCCGCCTCGCCTGGGTCCAAATCACCGACCCGGCCAGCACACTCGGTCGAATGGCCCAGAGCAGGTTAGCCGCTGGACGACCGGAGGCCGAAGCGCGCGCCCTCGCACAGCTTGCGGCCATGCTTGGCGAGCGTCCTTCGCCGTTGATTGCAACGCCGACGCCTCACGGAGCGGCCACTACAACGCCGCTCCCTCCAAGCCCCACTTTCACACCTACAGTAACCCCCAGCCCCACACTGCCCCCCACCGCGACCGCGAGCGCACCTTTTTCACTCACGGCCAAGGGTGACATCTGCGACCCCGCACTGCAAGAAACCCAAATCCAGATCCTTGTCCTCAATGCAGCCGAGCATGGAGTGGCCGGGGTTGAAGCGCTTGTTGTCTGGGACACCGGCCAGAGTACGTTCTTCACCGGGTTAAAACCCGAACTCGGACCTGGTTTTGCAGACTTCACCATGCAAGAAGGCGTGACTTATTCTCTGCAGCTAATTCAAGGTGATGGGCTGGAAACCGGCATTTCAGCCAAGACCTGTACGGATGGCGATGGCGAACCGTACGCTGGCTCATGGCTGTTCACCTACCAGCAGTCCGCCGCACCCTGAGTTGTGCCTCTCCGAAACATGCACCCTCCCTGTGAGACGAACGCCGCCTCTTAATGTCATTGCGAGCGAAGTGAAGCAATCTCCTCCTTTCTCGCGCGGAGATTGAGATCCTTCGGCTTCGCTCAGGACAGGCGTCGCCCTTGCGGGCTCATCGCAATGACAACCCACGGCGAGTATCCTAAGCGCAGACCGAGGGGGGCTCGTTGTGACAGATTTCGAATGGGTGGAGTCAACAAAGGGCTGACTAAGAGATCTTAGACAGCCCTGATCGACTTTGATAAACGATCGCGATTATTCCGCCTCTTCACCATCCTGTTGTGCGGCTTCTTGCTCAAGTTCTTTATCGGTGGGCAACTCAGGGGCGAACCCCAGGTCGAGCTTTTCCTCCATCCTGATTTTGCCCCGTAAAAATGCGCCTTCCTCCGTCGAGAAAGTGATCGTGACAACATCCCCCCATACTCGCCCCGTGGTGGTTATCTCCACTCGATGCGCGGTGATGTTTCCTTTGAGAGAACCCGAGATGACAACAGTATTGGCACGGATCTGTTCACAAGTGACCCGACCTTGCTCTCCGATCACTACAATCCCGCGCACCGTGATCTCGCCGTCGAACGCGCCATCGATGCGGACTCCCCCTTCTCCGCTGAGCTGCCCCTGCCAGGTAATGCCTGGACCCAAAATCGAATCCACGCGCTCCGGCGTTTGCCCGCTCACGATTGGTTTCTCCGTAGATTTTCGAAACATCAGCCGCCTCCACCAGGGCGCGAGACGATACCATCGGCGATCATGCGTGTCAATCCTTTTGTATGAGATCCCGCGCGGCCGGTAAGCCGCCCAGCGGTTCTGCCGCCCACACCGCGCGCACGATTGCCTCGGCTACAACTTCCGCCGCATAAGCTCCGACGATATTCACATCGACGCTTTTCCCCGCGGTTGACAATGAAAACAGGGTGTCGCCATTCAACATAGTATGCGCCGGGCGAATCGCGCGGGCGATGCCGTCATGCGCCATTTGGGCGACCTTGTTGACTTCCTCTTTCGAGAGCTGCGCGTTCGTCGCCACGACGCCAATCAAGGTATTGCCCCGTGAGGCGAATCGCAGCGCCAGTTTGCCCGCCATTCCCTTCATCACCGCCAGGGTATCTGCAAATCGAGCGTCACCACCAAAACGCATGGGGCCCAGCTTGGCTGGACGCGTTCCGGCCAGGATCTCGCCACTCGCAGGATCGACCACATCCCCGACCGCGTTGACGGCGACCAATGCACCCACAACCGCACCCCCGCCTAGATCTCTGCTCGCGCTCCCGATTCCAGACTTCATCGCACCGGCCATGCCAAGGATCTTCCCCACCGTCGCGCCCATCCCAGCGCCGGCGTTGCCCTCTTGCGGAGGATCCATTGATGCGTTCTGACAGGCCAGGTAGCCCATCGCCGCGTCCGGTCGCACATCCGCCCGGCCTATTTCTAAGTCGAAGAGTACCGCCGCCGGCACGATGGGAACCTTCGCTACATGCACATCGAAGCCCACGCCCTGCTCCTCGAGGAAACGCATTACGCCCGTCGCCGCATCAAGACCAAACGCCGAACCGCCCGTTAGCAAGACCCCGTGCACTTTATTCACCAAGTGCATTGGACCTAGCAGATCTGTCTCACGCGTCCCGGGTGCACCTCCCCGCTGATCGACACCTCCTACGGCGCCATCCATACAGAGCACAACAGTACACCCCGTGATCGCTTCACCATCATGCGCGTGCCCCACGCGAATGCCGGGCACATCCGTAATCGTATTGTGCAGCGCCATAGCGCTCTACTCCTTACCTTGCAATCCCGACCTCACCCCAACTTATAACCGAACTTACGCAGAAGCGCGATGCGCTCAGTGGCATCCTCTTCGGTTTCAACACCCTTGGGCGCCTCGCCGTCGATCACACCAAGCACGCCCCGCCCCTGATCGGTCTCTGCCAATATCACCTCAACCGGATTCGCGGTCGCACAAAAAACTCGACAAACTTCCGGAACCATCTTCACGGCGTTCAGAACATTTACCGGGAATGCGTTCGCCAGGAAGATGAGAAAAGTATGTCCGGCGGCGATGGTCAGCGCGTTGGACTTCGCTAAAGCAATCATCTCTTCCGACGTGCCGCTCGTCCGTACCAACGCAGGACCGGAGGCTTCACAGAAGGCCAACCCAAACTCGATCCCCGGTACAGCCCCGACAAGCGCCTCATGAATGTCTTCCACGGTCTTGATGAAGTGCGCCTGGCCGAAGATGACATTAATTTCAGTCGGTTTTTCAATCTTCACCATGAGCAATTCCATCAGGACACCTCCTGTACTTGGCGATCGAAGTCGTTAGTGAAAGCCCGCTTGGCTCAACAGACGACTCATCTCGGGAACAA
>SOJU01000271.1 GCA_004376465.1 Anaerolineales bacterium
AGCCTGCCGGTCCATCAGCCGGAAATCCCCGGTATCCAGCGGGATCTCAACATCGGTGATGCGATTGATCAAGCGGTAAAACAAGGCAGCTGTGGTTTTCTTAAACCAGGTCTCGCCCTCACGCTCCGTGCGCACGGCGTACACAATTTCATAGCCTTCGCGCCATTTTGCAACCAAATCGGAGATGACCTCAGGCGGGTCCTGCAGATCAGCATCCATGATGATCACGGCGCAGCCCTGACTGAAGTCCATCCCTGCAGTCACGGCGATTTGATGCCCAAAATTGCGGGCGAAAATCACAGGTTTTATACGCGGATCTTCTTCGCTTATCGCTTCAATCCACTCCGAGGAGCCATCCGTCGATCCATCGTCGATGAGGATGAGCTCCCATGGCTCACCCAGGTCATCCAAGACCACCTTCACCCGATCATAGAGTTCCGGAAGCGACTCGATTTCGTTATAGACCGGCACTGCGACTGAGATGTTGATTTCGGATTTCGTCATTGGCTTCACCCTCCGCCGTTCTTCTTCGCGTCGACATCCAAAGCACTTTGAAGGGCTTTGAGCGTCGGTTCAATCACAATCGGCTCCCCGGCGGCATCCATCGCCCGCGCTACATCTTTCAACCCATTGCCAGTATTCAGCACAACGACACGGTCTCCCTCCGCAAGAAAGTTCTGCTCAACTGCGGCTAACAACCCAGCATAGGCAGCCGCCCCCGCGGGTTCGGCGAATACAGCCGCCTCACGACCAAGCTCTGCAATCGCCTCCAAAATAGCGGAATCTGGAACGGCTATGTAAGCTCCACCGGTCTCCGTTGCGGCTCGCAAGGCTCGTAAACCATCACGCGGTTGGTCCACTGAGATGCTATCGGCCAGAGTATCGGCGCTCACCGGCTGGATCTCCTCCGAGCCAGCCTGGAAGGCATTATAAATCGCAGCCGATCCTTCAGATTGGATCCCATAGAGCCGTGGGATTGTGTCGATCCAACCCAATGTATGCAAATCCTTAAAGCCTTTATGCAGACCGGAGATGATGTTCCCGTCCCCAACGGACACGAAAACAGCATCCGGCGTGAGCCATCGCTCCTCTCCAGAGCTCTCACCATCGTTTTCAATCGATAATTGCTCACAAATTTCGAAGGCTGCGGTCTTTTTTCCTTCCGCCGTAAAAGGATTGTAGCCTGTATTTCGGCAATACCAACCGAACTTCTCCGCCGCCTGAATGGTGAGATCAAAGGCATCATCATAGGTGCCTTCGACGAGGACCACACGTGCACCGAAGATCAGGATCTGGGCAATCTTCGCCGGTGGGGCCGTCTTCGGGGCGAGTATAACAGCGGGCATCTTTGCCGCTCCGGCCATGCCTGCCAGCGCCGCGCCGGCGTTGCCGGTTGAAGCGGTAACGATTACATCCACACCGATCTCCTGCGCACGGGCAACCGTGATGGCGCTGGCGCGGTCTTTAAAAGAAGCGGTGGGGTTTCGCCCATCATCCTTCAACCAGAGTTTCCCAAGGCCTAATTTCCCAGCGATCGGCTGCAAATCAAAGAGCGGCGTCCAACCCACTGCCCTTAATGGAGTCCCCAAATGCCCTGGGTCTTGTACGGGGAGGAGCGGCAAATATCGCCATATGGAAGATTCCGCTGAACGTCTGATGTCACCGGGTGAGACATCACGACGAAGCCTATCGTAATCAAGGATTACGTCTAGATTCCCTCCATCATGCGGGCAGGTATATTGGACATCTTCTGGCCCGAGTTCCTGACCACAGATGGAACAGCGATAGCCTGTAAAGTTCGCCATCTACAGCCCTCGTTCTCCGCGGATATACGGCAAGCCCAGCGCCGCAGGTGCGCCCATGCGCTTGCGGATCGCCTCGCGTGAGCCAATCACGAGGACGACGATAGTAAATGCATAGGGCAGCATCTGCAGGAAAAATCCCCAATAAGGGTTGTAATAGAAGGGATTCCGAAGGCCGAAAATCTTCAACGGTCCCTGGATATCAAGGATCATTCGACGGAGAGCGCCGAAAGCGTAAGATCCACCGGCTGCGCGAATCGGATCCCACTGCGCGAAGATCACCAGACCGATGGCGATCCACCCCTGGCCGGATGTGGTGAGATGGCTGAACCACCCCGGAAAAACAGCCAGGCTGATCGTCGCCCCGGCAACCCCTGCGAGCATCCCGCCGACCAATACATAGAAATAGCGCAAGCGGTTTACGTTGATACCCAAGGCATCCGCGGCTGCCGGATACTCACCAATCGCTCTCAGATGCAGCCCCGGCCGCGTGCGGTTGATGTAATACCAGGCGAGAGGAACCAGCAGATACCCCAGATAAACCATCACGCTTTGGTTTTCAAACATAATAGGGCCAACGAAAGGAATGCTCACCAGACCTGGAATGCTAAACGAAGGTAAAAGGGCTACAGCCCCAGCCTTGCTTAACCCCTCGCCGAAAACCATGCTCAGGCCTGTGCCGAGGAAGGTCAGGGCCAGGCCGCTTACAACCTGGTCGGCTTGAAACTGGATCGTGATGATTGCATGGACTTGGCTCAGCAGGCCAGCAGCGAGCATGGCGACCAACATTCCAAGCCAGGGATTGCCTGTCGCTAAGGCTGTTTTATAGGCGCTCATGGCGCCGATGAGCATCATCCCCTCAAGGCCAAGGTTTAGAATCCCTGACCTTTCGGTGAAGATCTCCCCGATTGTTGCGAATAAAAGAACTGTTCCGGAGGCGATGCCAGCTTGCAGGATGATGATTGGATCCATGTCTACGCCTCCTGCCCGATTTGTACAAGCCTTATCCGATTGCGGAACAAGAAATCACTTCCGATCAGGCAGACCAGGATGATCCCCTGGATGAGCATTGGAATACCTGATGGTTGGATCTCCCTACCAGCCAGGAGCAGCCCACCGAAGAGGATCGAAATTGGAACGACCAAGATAGGATTGAGTTTCGCCAGCCAGGCGATGATGATCCCCGTGAAGCCGTAGCCAGATGAGATCGCCCCCTGAAGGCGGTGGACAACTCCGGAGATCTCCAGCATGCCGCCCAACCCCGCCAGTGCACCCGAAAGCATCATCACCAAGATTGTATTCCTGACAATGTTGATCCCCGCGTATCGCGCGGCGCGCGGGTTGTCTCCGATCAAGCGAATCTCATAACCCCACCGGCTGCGGTACATAATCCACCACACCACCCCAGCGGCAATTAAGGCTATGACGAATCCTAGATGGATGGTAAGCCCTCGAAACATTGGCACCTGGGCTGCGTAATCCGTCAATCGCGGCAGCCAGGCTGTTTTGGGGAACTGACGGCTCATCTGGAATCCACCTTCGGACCACACATCGAAGATGAAATAGTTATTCCACGCCACAGCGATGTAGTTCATCATTAGCGTCGATATGATTTCATTGACGTTGTATTTCGCTTTTAAATAGCCAGGGATAAATCCCCATAAAGCGCCCGCGAGCATACCCATGACCATCATCGCCGGGATCATCAGCCACGGCGAAGTCTCTGGTGGAAGAAGTGGTGTAAGCACGACTAAACTTGCCCCGAAGGCACCCAAGTAGAATTGACCTTCAGCGCCAATATTCCACAAGCGCATCCTGAAAGCGACAACCGCCGCCAAACTGACGAGAATAAGTGGAGTAGCTTTGACCAAAGTGTCGGAGAACACACCGATACCACCAAAGGCAGCCTTGGCCATGAAGGCATAGGCACGGATGGGATCTCCACCCACGAGCATTAATACGATCCCTCCAAGAACCAATGCAAAGGTTACAGCGCCAAGTGAAACGATTAATCCCAGCCACCCCGGTTGCTCCAGGCGGGGTTCCATCCGTAGACGGAACCGTGCTCCACTACGGTATTGAGCAAATAATGAAGGCTTGGTCGTCATTGACTCACCTTCCTTGTCTCGACCAGATCCTCCTGCCGAGTCCCGGTCATCATTAGGCCCAATGTTTCAGGATCAGATTCCATCACCTCGCCCATGATTTCTCCCTCATAAATCACATAAATACGATCTGAGAGCGAGATAAGTTCTTCGAGTTCCTCCGAGATAAGAAGGATCGCAGCCCCATTCTCACGCTGCTGGAGCAGCAAGCGTTGAACGGATTCGATCGCCCCAACGTCTAAACCGCGCGTTGGCTGCATGGCAATCATCAACTTCGGCTCGCAGGAGATCTCGCGTGCCAGAATCAAGCGTTGAAGATTTCCTCCCGAGAGCAAGCGTGCGGGTGTATCTATTGTCGGTACAATAATGTCATAGTCTTCGCGCAGCGATTCCGCTCGTGTGTTTGCAGAGATGCTGTCAATGGACCACCCTCTCGCAATCGGCGGTTGCCGATATCCCTTCATGATCAGGTTATCAGTGATGCTGAGGTTAGGGGCAGTGCCGACATGGGTTCGATCTTCAGGAACATGTGAAACGCCCGCATCGATTACTTGTCTCACATGTCTCGACCTGCGCTGCCCTGACATACCACCTTCGATGAGCACCTGCCCATGCACAACCACTTTTCCTTCTGAAATCGGGCGAAGACCGGTAATCGCTTCAGCCAACTCCGTTTGCCCGTTTCCAGCCACGCCGGCTACGCCGACGATCTCACCCGCCGCAACGTGTAATGATAGGCCTCTTAAAGCCTGGAGACCTTTATTATTCAACGCCTTGAGCCCTTCTACAGCCAGGACAGTGTTTCCAGGAGTTTGCTCAACCTTATTCAATCGAAAGAGTACGTCGCGACCTACCATCTCGCGCGCCAGGTCCTGCTTCGTCATCTCTTTAGTGAGCAAACCCTCTGCGCTGAGCTTCCCCTTGCGCAAGACTGTAATCCGATCTGCAATTGCCATGACTTCATCGAGCTTGTGGCTGATGAAGATGATTGATTTCCCCTCGGCAATCATGGACCGCAGTGTAGCGAACAACTCTTTAATCTCTTGTGGAGCCAAGACCGCCGTCGGCTCGTCCATGATGAGCACTTTCGCTCCACGATAGAGCATCTTTAAAATCTCCACACGCTGCTGCTCACCAACGGATAATTGCCAGATTCTCGCTCGTGGGTCGACCTGGAGCCCATACTGCTCCCCGAGGTCGGTGATGATTTGATCATAATGAGATAAATTCATATTGAAGCGCGGTTCATCGAGGCCCAGGAGGATATTTTCCGTCACAGTTTGAGTGGGTACGAGCATAAAGTGCTGGTGGACCATGCCAATCCCGTAGTTGATGGCATCTCGCGGGGAGCGCAGATCGACAACCTCACCATCAACCCGGATCGTACCTTCATCGGGTCTATATAATCCCGTGAGGATATTCACCAGGGTGCTCTTGCCTGCGCCGTTTTCGCCCAACAAGGCATGGATCTCACCTGACCGCAAGGTGAAATCAACCTGGTCATTCGCCAAGACGCCGGGAAATTGTTTGGTAATCCCTCTTAACTCAACGACATTGAGATGGTCGTCCATACTCAGCTCCGAAGATGATGGGTCGACGCCCATACCGGACGTCGACCCTTTTTCTGTTTATTTGTGTGGACTACTCCGGCAATTCCGCAGTAATGCCCTCAGCCCACCACTTCATGCAGTATTCGCAGCCTAACCCAAACTCGGGGAAGGCATCCAGGTCAACTTGCTCAAGCGCTTCACCTTCGGGAACAATCAGGTTGCCTTGATTGTCATAGATCGGGCCCGAGAACACATCAAAGCGGGTGAAATCTCCCACCAGAGTGTCGGCCACCAGGTCACGAACAGCCTGGATCACATCTTCCGGAAGCTCAGCAACACCGGGCTGCAACTCCTCACCCTCCATAAAGCCGTACAGGCCGAGTGCTCCGGTATCACCATCAAAGTAATCCCAACCGGGAGAATAGGTACCCGCGATCACGTCTTCGGCGATCTCTGCGTATACCGGTCCCCAAACCCAGTAGGGCGCGGTCAGGCAGGCGTCAATCTTGCAGGAGCCGTACCAGTCATAGGTGACGCCCCACTTGCCTTTTTCCTGGGCGACATCCGCAACTGCTGGAGTGTCGGCACCCGTGAACACTACCTGAGCACCGGCATCGAACAACGAGGCTGCGGCCTCTTTCTCGATGATGGGATCATGCCAGGTGTTGATCCAGCGCACGTCCAGTGTGCACTCCGGGCAGGTTTCCCTCATCCCCAATGCGATCGCGTTACCAAGACGGATCTCCTCTGGAATAGGGAAAGTCGCCATGTAACCCAATTTCGGGTTTCCATCCATTTTGGCCCGTGCGCCGGCTAGCATCCCTGCCGCGTACTTCATGTTTTCCATAGCACCGAACAGGTTACCGAAGTTAGTCATGTTGGACTTTATGCCCGAGATGTGAATATACATGACATCCGGGAATTCTTCGGCGAGGACTTCCATGGGGTCCATGTAGCCAAAGGATGTACCAAAGATAAGATCAAAGCCCTTCCGCGAGAGGCTGCGGAAAATCTGCTCTGAGTCGGCGCCCTCGGGTACGTTCTCGATATAGGCTATGTGGACATCCGGCACATTCTCTGCGACATATTCCAGGCCTTCGAAGTGCGCCTGGGACCAGCCACCATCGTCGTGGGGACCAATCAGGACCATGGCAATATTGAACTTGCCCTCTTCCACCGCGGGGATCTCGAAACCGCCCACGACTTCCGGTGCCTCTTCCCCACCGCAGGCTGTAAGTGCCAGAGCCAACAGGGTAAGGAGAACAGCTAGGCGTAACGCCATACTTCGTGACATCTCAAACTCCTCTTATTAGAATTTCCTTGAATGAGTTTCGGCTGACAACATTGCTCTTTTCTACGATTAACCACCTCCTTTATGGTTTATCCGTCTTCTGCGGTTTATGAAGTGACAATTCGAGTGCCCGTTTTCCCTTCTAGAGCAAGCTCAATATTCACAGGATCTGTGATCAGGGCTTCCTTACCACCACGTTCTAAAAAGCCAACAATAGCCCGAATCTTGGGTTCCATACTTCCCTTGCCGAATTGACCATCGACGAGATGCTTTTTCGCCTCAGCCAAAGTCATCCGATCAATCCATTGCTGATCCGGTTGATTGAAATTCAGCGCGACTTTCTCTACTGCTGTTGAGATTAAAAGCAGATCCGCCTGGATGTTGTTTGCCAGCAGTGCTGAGGCGAAGTCCTTATCGATCACCGCCTCAATCCCGGTGAGTTCGCCTTTCTCATCTTCAACTACGGGAATGCCCCCGCCGCCCACACCGATGACCACAAAACCATCTCCGATCAACGACTGGATCGCATCTTGCTCGATGATGCGGACAGGTAACGGCGACGGTACAACGCGCCGCCAACCTCGTCCGGCATCTTCCACGACCGCCCAACCTTCTTCCTTGCTCCGTTCCGATGCGGTCCCCTCATCCATGAAGGAACCAATCGGCTTAGATGGATTCTGGAAGGCAGGATCGTTTCGGTCGACTAAGACCTGCGTAACAACTGTCGCCGATTTCTTATCGAGTCCACGTTGTTTGAATTCGTTGTAAAGCGCTCGCTGGAACATATAGCCGATGGCGCCTTGCGTGTCAGCTCCACATGTATCCAAGGGTACGGGGTGAAGCTCATGCAGCGCAAGTTCAACCCGGCGGAGGATGAAGCCCACCTGCGGTCCATTGCCATGCGTGATTACGACGTCCCAACCCGCTTCGATCATGCCGGCGATATGGGTCATAGACTCACCCGCTGCCGCATATTGATCTGCAACAGTTTTGTGTTGCTTATCTTTGATTAAAGAGTTGCCGCCAACAGCGACTACGGCAATTTTTCTTCCACTTGATTTACTCATTCACAGTCCTCCAAACTAGCGCATCGTTAATGCCATGACCGCTTTTTGTGCATGCAGACGATTCTCTGCCTCATCGAACACGACGCTATGCGGTCCGTCGATAACACCATCCGTGACTTCGATGTTACGATCGGCGGGGAGGGGATGCATATAAATTGAATCAGCTTTGGCCAACCCCATTTTCTTCTCATCCGCGATCCAGTCTTTATACTTATCCTGGATTTTCTTCCCTTCCTCGGGATCTGTCGTCGTCAATAAAGGTCCCCAAGACTTGGCATAGACGATGTCAGCATCTTTTACCGCCGCATTCATATCATCGACGACTTCAAACCCTGTGCCGAATTTCTTCGCCTGCGCCTTCGCTTGATCCATGATCTCCGGCATCAACTTGAATTCTGGAGGATGGGCTAAAACAAGATCGAGACCAAAGCGGGGCATTTGTAAGATGAGCGATTGCGGTACCGAGATAGGTTTCAAGTAGGAAGATGCATAAGCCCAGGAGACCACCATCTTCTTTCTACGCAGGTCCCTGCCTTTCTTCTCAATGATCGTCATGAGATCAGCCAGTATCTGGAATGGATGGTAGAACTCGCATTGCATGTTGAGAACAGGCTCGCGTGAGGCTTCAGCGACCAGGTTTAGATACCGATTTCCGATCCCCCAATCGACGTGCCGGATCGCGATCCCATCGAAATAACGGCCGAAGATCTCCCCCATCTCCTTTTCGGTATCTCCATGAGAAATCTGGGTTGTCCGCGATTCTATAAAAGCAGCATGCCCTCCCAACTGAGCCATCCCCGCTTCAAACGAACCGCGGGTGCGAGTGCTCGAGAAGAAGAACAACATCGCCAGGACCTTATCTCGTAAGTAAGGATGGGGTTCTCCAAGCGCGCGCTTGCGCTTAAGATCAAAAGCTACTTCCAGGACGGTTTCGACCTCCTCGCGTGTGAAATCGAGGTCACCGATGAGGTCTCTTCCACGTAAATCTGTTTGCATGGATACTTCATCTCCTATCTTATGGTTACGGATTTATTTTTACGATAGTTCAGACAGACGGAGAGTTCAGTGTATCGTCGGGTCTGCTGACCCTGTCAGGTTGTTTGAGCTCACCCTTTAAACCCCATCTGGACTAACTATTCGACTCTATTTGTTGGTTCCTCTTGCTTCCGATAATCGACGTGGTCACTCCATTGCGCCGAGAACGGATGCCAACAGCCCCATGCGCATGACCACACCATTGAACGCTTCCAGCCAGTATCGAGACCAACGTGTGCCGTCAACATCAGGAGGAATTTCATCCATCCGCGGCAGCGAATGCAACAGGATTGCGTCCGACTTGGCTTTACTGGAAAGCAATTCACGCGTGATCTTGTAATTCGCGGGTGTCAAGCCGACGTCCCCATCACGTTCGTCACGGGATTTGGTGTAATCCGGCTGGACGACCGGCTCAACCAAGATCACATCTGCTTCACTAATCGCTTGCTCCACATGCTCTGCCTCAGCGAAAT
This sequence comes from Anaerolineales bacterium, assembly GCA_004376465.1. GTDB lineage: Bacteria > Chloroflexota > Anaerolineae > Anaerolineales > E44-bin32 > E44-bin32. The sequence continues at coordinate 9,324 of SOJU01000271.1, forward strand.
CGAGACTGAGTAGTTCAAGCTCTTCTTTAAATTCATCCGTGAGAGACATCTCAGGCGGGGAAACGAAGGTGATCGGACAATCAAATTGGGTCAGGCCATAGGCTAATGAGTGCATCGTTCGCATGCGCATATCGCCAACAGCCAGCCAGCGAAGCCCATCTAAACGGCCTTTCTCCTGATGTACAGTGTATAAGTCGGTGAGGATCTGAGTCGGGTGTTCCCCCCAGCCATCACCGCCGTTGATGATCGGAATAGAAGCCCATTTCGCGGCCTCATGCGGCGCACCCTGCTCGAAATGCCTCATCACAATCACATCACCGTAGAACTCCAGCATTTTAACTGTATCCTTGATGGACTCCCGGTAAAAATCACCTGCACGGGTCATCTTCGCATCGGCAAAACCTGTCACTTGCCCGCCCAGGCGTATCATCGCTGCTTCATGAGCTAGACGGGTTCGGGTGCTGGGCTGATAGAAAGCTGTAACCAGCGTTTTCTCCGAGAGCAAATCTGTATTACGTCGATCGCGCGCAAATGGCGCCAAACGGTCACACACTTCGAAAATTCGGAAATACTCTTCCCTCTCAAATCCTTTTAGGGAAAGTATGTCTCGTCCTGAAAAACTGCGCATGAATCTACTCCTCCATTTCGTTTTTTATTACTCGTCGGTTTGTCTGCTCTTTATTTTTAACCCCCTTGCCTCTCGCTTAAGGCACCCGGCGGTTAATATGAAAGCGAAAGGTGCCAGGCAAGAAATAACTATAGGTGTGCTCGATCACTTCTCCTTCTTTGGAATAAAGTCTGGCCTCGAAGAACAGCAAGGCATCCCCGCGCTGAATTTTCAGATGACGGGCGACCTCGGGGGAGGCCGATACTGCAGTGATATCTGTTAGACATTGCCACAGCTCAGGTTCATCTTGTTGAAGCAGGGAATCGAGGACCGAACCCCGGAATTCACCTGCCTTGATATCCACAGGCACATATTTTTCCGGGAGAATGTCAATAAGGAAGGCAACAGGTCTTCCTTCAGCAAGGATCACTCGCGAGATTTCGACCAACGGAAGGCTTCTTTCCCATCTAAATCGCTTCAGTTCTTCCTCTGTCGCAGTCCTTTTACAGATTTCCAGGTCCCCCGTCTCGACCTTAAGACCGATCCGATCTGCGAGCCGCTCGATACTCTCCAGGGTTTCGATCCCGGTGTCAATCACATGAGGCAGTTGAGTAACGTACGTGCCCACACCCTGACGACGTACAATCATCCCTCGCCGCTCGAAGATTCTCATCGCCTCGCGAAGCGTAGCGCGTGAAACCCCAAGGCTGCGGGCTAATTTTGGTTCAGATGGAAGGTACGTCCCTGGTTCGACGCTCTCAAGAATCTCAGAAAGAGTCTCAGCCGTTCTTTGGTAAAGAGGGCGGCGCTTCGTCTCTTCTCGTATTTCCATTCGACTCATTTCTTCACTCGCGTTGTCAGCCTCGTGGGACCGATCGTCGGAGAGCCTACTCCCCGCCTTCCACCACAGGAATTACCTCAAAACGGTTAACGTCAACGAGACCTTTATCGGAGATTCGCAGGTCGGGAATAACAACGAGTGCTAGAAGGCTGAGCTGCATATTGGCATTATTCAGCGTGCAGCCACATTCATTAAAAGCGTCGAGAACCCGTTCAGCCTTCTTAGCGACAATCTCTGCCCGTTCTTCAGACATCAAGCCGGCGATCGGCAGCTCCACCAAGGCGACAGTTTTCCCCTCGCGGATAACGATCTGACCGCCGCCTACTTCCGCGAGCTGATTGGCGGCCAGGGCCATATCTGCCTCATCTGTCCCGACGACGATCATGTGGTGAGAATCATGGGCTACGGTTGAGGCGATGGCGCAGGGGCGATCGAACCCAAAACCGTGGACAAACCCTACTTGAACTTCACCCGTCGCCTGGTGCCGCTCGACGAGTGCGACCTTGGCGAGGTCCTGCTCGATATTAACGGCGATCGCTCCACCCAGCGCTTTCATCTCCCTTTTAAGATGTTGGGTCGGAGCCTGGTTCTCAACGACGCCGATGACGTTGACCGCAAACACACCATCTTTTGAGGCATCGACTGAAAAATCTTCTGCGCTGAGTTCTTTTCCAAGGCGGACGGAGGCTTTCACTTCAGGTGGATAAGCAAAATCGGGGATATCCACCAGAAGTTTTCCATCCTCGGCGATGAGCCTGCCACGTGCAAAGACCATCTCTGCATCAAAGGATTCCAGCTCGCCTACGAGCAGTATGTCTGCATACCGCCCGGGAGCGATCTGTCCGATATCGCCGGCGAGGCCAAAATGCTCCGCGGTGTTGAGTGTCGCCATCTGAATAGCGGTGATCGGCTCCAAACCTTGCTCGATTGCATGCCGCACAACACGATCCATGTGCCCATCACGCACTAAGGTCCCGGAGTGGCTGTCATCGGTCACCAGGAGGAAATGGCGAGGGTCGAGACCCTCTTCCGTGACAGCTCGCACCTGACTCGCTACATCATGCCACGCTGACCCGAGCCTCATCATCACCTTCATGCCCTGGCGGACACGTGCGAGCGCATCCTCAAGACGGGTGCCCTCGTGGTCATCTTCGGGTCCCCCGGCAACGTAACCGTGAAACGGCGTTCCCAGATCGAGCGAGGCATAGTGCCCTCCGGTGACCTTTCCAGCAGCACGGGTTTCCGCCATCTCCAGGTGCATCTTCTCGTCGCTGTTGAAGACACCGGGGAAATTCATCATTTCGCCTAAGCCAATGATCCCCGGCCAGGATAGCGCCTCGGCAACTTCATCGGGGCCGATCGCGGCACCGGGCGTCTCCAAGCCCGGAGCGGAGGGCACACAAGATGGAACCTGTACCCACACATGAATAGGTTGCACAGCCGCCTCATCTGCCATGAGACGCACACCATCAAGCCCGAAGACATTTGCGATCTCATGTGGATCGATGAACATCCCTGTTGTGCCGCGCGGGGCCACCGCGCGCACAAACTCTCCAACAGTGATCATGCCCGACTCAACATGCATATGGCCATCCAACAAGCCGGGGACAATATGGCGGTCGTCTGCCTCGATAACTCGAGTGTCAGGTCCTATGGTATGACTCGCATCCTGACCCACAAAGGCAATGCGTTCCCCAATAATCGCAACGGAGATTCCTGGGATGATTTCCCCGGACTGAACGCAAACCCATCGGCCGCCGCGTATGACGACATCCGCCGATTTTCTGCCCATTGCGACATCGACGAGCGATCGGCTTAATTCGCTCAAACTTTTAGTATCCATCATCCTCTCTTTCACAATGTAGGGTATGGAACCAATATCTCAATCCCGATTCGCTAGATCTAATGCCACGCGATTATGGGCCTCTATTAGCGATGGAAGTTCGACGGGCTGCAGCTTCCCCTCTGAAACTACCGCCCGGCCATGGACATAGTTGTAATCAACCTGCACAGGATTACAGAAGAACATCGCCGCTAATGGATCGTGAAGCGCACCCGAAAAGTCAACCCGATCTAAGTTCATGGCGATGAAATCCGCGCACATACCTTCTTGAAGAGCTCCGATATCATCTCTCCCCAAAACCTCCGCCCCTCCGATGGTAGCCAGAGCGAGAACCTGGCGGGCAGTCATCAATGATTCCTCACCATCGATTTCCGGAGCTACTGCAGCTCCAACCCGCGAGAGCAGCATTGCCTGACGTGCTTCTGCGATCAGATGAGAGCTATCATTGCTTGCGGAACCATCAACGCCGATACCGACTTTCACACCTCGAGATAAAAACCGTCGAATAGGCGCGATTCCTGAGGCGAGGCGCATGTTTGATGACGGACAATGCGCCACACCCATACCACCATCCGCCATTCGATCGACCTCTTCGGGGTTGATATGGACAGCGTGCGCAAACCAGACATCCTCCCCAGCCCAATCCAGAATCTCAACGTATTCCAGGGGGCGATGTCCAAACTTGTTTACACAAAACGATTCTTCATCTAGCGTTTCCGCCAAGTGCGTATGGAGTTGAACACCGCTAGACCTGGCGAGAGCTGCACTTTCCCGCATGAGATCCGGCGTAACTGAAAATGGCGAGCAAGGGGCAACGACGATCCTGACCATCGCTCCAGGATTGGGATCATGATAGGTCTCGATCACCCGCTCTGTATCCTTGAGAATAAACTCCTCCGCCTCCACGACTTCATCAGGCGGTAACCCGCCCTGGCTTTCACCCAGACTCATGGACCCCCTGCTTGCGTGCAGGCGCATGCCCATGGTTTGAGCCGCTTCGATCTGATCATCAAGTCGACAGTTATTCGGGAATATATAGTGGTGGTCAGATGCCGTTGTACAGCCAGATAATGCCAGTTCAGCCAGACCTAGCTGGGTAGATACACGGATAGCTTCCGGTGTAAGCCCAGCCCAAATAGGGTATAAGGTTTTTAGCCAACGAAAAAGATCGGCATCCTGCGCTTGAGGAATGACGCGTGTGAGCGTTTGGTACAGATGATGATGTGTGTTGACAAGGCCGGGGAGAACGATATGTCCATCGAGGTTGAGAATTTCATCGGCTTTCTTGGGAAGTTCATCCGTAGGACCAACCTGCTTGATCCAGCCGTTTTCAGCGTAAAAACCTCCATTTGGGATCTCACGCCGTTGACCATCCATCGTGACTAGAAGCATGGCATTACGGATCAATAACGTCGCCATTATCCCTCCCTAGATTAACATGGCGAGTCTAGCATCTTCGCCTAAATGCGTCAATTGTCAGACAACGTAGTCGGGGAGGATAATTGTCATACTTAAAACAAACTCGCCGCCCTTTTTAATTGGGCGGCGAGTAATTTTTGGTACGAATCGCGCTCAGGGCAAGGTTCGTTGGGCAGAACGGAGGGTGTTTGCAAGTAAACCGGCGATGGTCATTGGGCCAACACCTCCAGGAACAGGGGTAATGGCCGCTGCAACTTCCATGGCCTCATCGAAAGCTACATCGCCCGTCAGGCGATACCCTCTCTCGCGGCTGGGGTCGTCAACACGATTCATGCCGACGTCAATAACGTATGCACCGGGTTTGATCCAATCACCACGGATCATCTCTGCCCGACCAATGGCGGCGATGAGAATATCCGCCTCTCGGCAGACAGCGGGCAAATCTTTCGTGCGGGAATGGCAGATGGTGGTTGTGGCGTTGGCTTTCACCAACAACAGTGCGGCTGGCATACCAACGATGTTCGATCGGCCAACAACAACTGCATTTGCTCCCTCTATCTGCGCTCCCGCTTTCTCCAGCAGAATCAAGCATCCAGCCGGTGTGCAGGGGACAAAGAGCGGTTCGCGGCCCTTCTGTGCCAGACGCCCTATGTTCACTGGGTGGAAACCATCAACATCCTTTTCGATGCTGATCGTTCGCAGAATCTTTTCCTCATCTAAACCTGCCGGAAGTGGAAGCTGGACAAGTATTCCATGCACCTTGGAATCTTCGTTCAGCATCTGAACTAGTTTCTCGACTTCTTCCTGGGAAGCGTCGTCGGGCAGTTCATGATGAAAAGATTCAATACCTGCCTTAGCGCTAGCTTTTCGTTTCATGCGCACATAGGTATGAGATGCAGGGTTATCACCAACAAGCACCGTTGCCAGCCCTGGTTGAGTTCCTCCCGCAGCGATTAATTCCTTCACACCCTTGGCAACATCTTCGCGTAGTTCAGCTGCGATTGCTTTTCCGTCAATGATCTTTGCCGTCATATTCCACTCCTTTAGATTCCTGCATTTAAGTAGCCAGTTGAAGACGCACGATCCAGCCATCTACAAGATACGGAAGAAGGCTTAGTAGCCATCTTCACACAATGATTATGGTCTAAAAAACAGACAATCTTCAAGTACGGACGTGCCATGGACTACCTGACACTTGTCCTAATTTCATATATCAAACGAATCTTTGTTGCAAAGCTTCAAGCGGAAAATTCAAGGGGCAGGGCGCCAGGCGGCGTCGAAATCCCAAAGCGGGTCAGATGTAATCTCCCCGTAATTCGTACAGGTTAAGCTGATGATGGCGATATCGTGATTTACACCATCTGGCCAAGTTTCAAACGCCAGCCACTGCCCGTCCTCGGACCAGGTTGGCTCCGACATGGGCTGTACCGCAAGTGGTCCTTCAGGGCAAACCCTGATAACTCGATACCCCGCTTCTTCAAACGGCGCCACGACCAGTTTAGAGAGCGCGTCCACAACACGTTGGTATAGGATCAAACTGCCATCCGGAGACCATGCCGCGTTTGTGTCTCGTTGTGTTTCACCTGCTGAGAACTTCACAGCATCACCCCCTTGAGCGGGCATGATCCAGAGTTCGGTTATTCCACTTAGCGAGCTCGCGAAGATGATCCGATCCCCCGTAGGCGACCACTCAGGCAGGCGGTTGTAGGCCAGGTTGTCGTTGAGATTCTTGACGTTCTCGCCGTTAAGATCCATGGTGAAGATCTGTGGGCGATTGGTTCGGAGCGAGGTGAAGGCGATGCGATTACCGTTTGGATCCCAGGCAGGATCGTAATCACCTCCAGGAGCCGTGTGTAATTGTCTGGGCTCTGAGGCATTACCGACGAGGTCGACGTCAATCAGCCACAAGCTCGAACCCGGGTATTGCTCCTGGTTGGCGCGGCAAGGTGAAGTGAAGACAAGCCTATCACCCGCCCGTGACCAGGCCGGCTGGCAAGCCCCCTCTTCGATATTTGTAAGTTTTTGTATGCCTGTTCCATCAATATTAATAAGATACACCTGCGCTCGACCATCTCGGTTAGAAGCGAATGCAATTTGACCGAGCCCTCCGCCCGTAGACGTCGCGGTTGGCAGTGAGAACGGTGTCGCTGTGGCCTCGCTTACAATCACAGATGGCGTGTCCGTCCCGGCCAATATCGGCGTTGAAGACGCTGTGAGGATGGTAAAAATTTGAGTAGGTGTAGCACCAGGATCAAGAATTTCGCTACCCTCAGAAGTAGCAGAAGCAGTTTGCGCGGGGCTCTGAGCTAAGATCCCGACCAACTTTGGACCAAGATCAGGGATGAGTACGAACAGCCCCATCAGAACAACAATGGCAGCCAACCCGGCAATCAATGATTTGGGGATGCTGCGTTTTCGTATTCGACGAGAGATTACAGGTTCTGTGTGATCCGTATCATCAACGAAGGTCGGAATCACAGTTTGCTGCAGATTATTGTAATCTCGAACTATTGTCGGATGCCTGGATCGAGAGGCCGATTGCATTGCTGAAGCGAACTCGGCGATGGATTGATACCGCTCTGAGGGATCCACAGCCAGCGCTCTGGAAATCACACCTGCAAGAGCGATGCTTATCCGTGGGTTTCGTTTGCGAATGGGGGTTAATTCATCTCGCCCCATCGCCCGTTCAAGCGAGTCCTCAGGGATCGTCGCGGTTAAAACAGCATAGGAAGTTGCGCCCAGTGAATACACATCGGTGCGCGAATCAGTTTTCCCTGTTCCGTATTGCTCGGGCGGCGAAAATCCCGGCGTCATCGCCTTCGCCCCGGTCGTCGTCGCCCCACCCTGTTCAACGATCTTCGCCAAACCAAAATCTACAAGCATTGCCCGATTATCTGGTGTGATCTTGACGTTGCCGGGCTTGAGATCTCTATGCAGGATCGCAGGATTCCGACTGTGCAGGTAGGCTAGCGCATCGCAGATCTCGAGGAACCACGGCAACGCCTCCTCCTCAGAGATCGATCCTCGCTTCTCAAGCCGTTCACGTAAATCCACCCCCTTGATGAAATCCATTACCAGGTATTGACCCTCACCCTCGATTACAAAGTGATCGGTGACGCGCGGCATACTGGCATGACGTAAACTGGCAAGGATCGTTGCCTCACGGCGAAATTGGCGCGCATACTCTTCCGTCGTGAAGAGGTTTTCCTTCACTGCGACAGCGACGCCAAGGTTGATGTCGAAGGCTTTATACACAGCCCCCATGCCACCTTGGCCTAAGATCCCTTCTATGCGATAACGATGGCGGAGTAAGCTTCCAGTCTTTAGAGGCATTAAGGTCTCAGTCAAAAAAAACGAACGCGACAACCTGTCAATTGTAGCAAACGGTCAATGATTTGACTACCATTAACCTGGATCGAAGGGTTTCTGTAAGTGTTTAAGACGTTAGAATGGAGAATGATCCATTAATTACGAATGCTCGAATTTGAGTCCATGAAAGAGAGCCATCTCCCAGTTTCTATGCTAAAAAGAGAGTATATGACAATACCGACGTCAACTCAAATTATCTCACCTGAACCTATTCGGCGCCGTCTCACGCAAAATACAGACCGTGGTCTCTTAGCTATGGCGATCACGCTTTCCATCCTTTTCATCAGCGGGTGTTCAAGCATGCAATCGGCTCCACCCCCTACCCCCACATCCTTATCTGCCCAGCTCGAACAGAACTCTCACTCGATAATCCCGGGGGAATCTACGCCGCTTCACTTGCCCGGCGCGACCCCCACCCCGGCTTCTTCGCCAACGGTTGCTCCAACACCAAGCCCATTCTTGCGCGGTCCAATCGCCATCGGCACTTCCCTTGCCGGTCGGGATTTGGAGGTCTTCCAATTCGGTTCCGGCGCTTCTCAGAGAATGATTGTCGCCGGAATTCATGGCGGTTATGAAGGAAACACCATCCGACTTGCAGATGAACTGATCCAGGTTTTGACAGTAAAACCAGATTTCATTCCGACCACAGTCACGCTGTACATCCTGCGCTCGCTTAACCCAGATGGAGAAGCTAGATCGGATAGTTATAAGGGCCGGGCCAATGATAACCTCGTTGACTTGAATCGAAACTGGCCTGCCTACTGGCAGTCAACTTGGCCCCTGGAGGGTTGTTGGACATACACCTATGTTTCGGGCGGGAGCCATCCTGCTTCCGAGCCTGAAACACGCGCCTTGATGAATTTCTTATTAACGTACCGGATCGAAGCGTTAATCTCCTACCACAGCGCAGTACTGGGCATCTTTCCTGGTGGTCAGCCTCCGGATCCCGCTTCCATCAGTCTTGCGGAAGCCATCTCAAAAGTGAGTGATTACGCCTACCCGCCAATTGAGACCGGCTGCCAGTACACCGGTCAACTCATTGACTGGGCTTCGCTGCAAGGGATCGCATCAGTGGATATTGAACTGACCAATCATGAAGATACAGATTTGTGGCAGAACCTAAAGGTACTGGAAGCATTCCTTGCTTGGGATCAAGCTCAACCCAATCCGTAGATCGATATGCTGTCCGCGCTGCAAACGCCACGCCCATTACATGCTCAAGCAGAATCGCAAATCACATGAAGAAAGAAAACCGCCTCGGGGACATGTTCTCATGTCACTCGAGGCGGCCTTCTAATGATTCGACTCTTAGATATTAAGGATTAAGCATACGACTTCAAATCATGCAATCTCAAATCAGGCTGGTGACTCCTTCTTCATCCGGTTCGCGCGGTAGAGCTCCATGAGATGAAGAATGAAAGCCCCAAATCCACGTAAACCGAGATAGGGAAAAAGACCGAACCAGCCAATATAGGGCACCAAGCAAGCCAGGATTACCACTCCAGAACCAGATGCTTGCAGCTTCCACCCCTCTTTACTTGGGAATACCAGACCGGCGATTAAACGCACCATCCCTGTGAGGCCAAAAACGATACCTACTGCGGCGAAAATGCCGAAGGCGAATCCTGGCACAGCGAACACTAAACCAAATACAGAGTTTTCAGCCAGGCTCATTAAGCCAATCGCAATCGCAATTAAGAACACTGCATTGGCCAATCCGACCCAAAAGGCTCGGCCTGGTTTTTCTTCTGCTGATCGCGTGATACCTTCGACCAAATCTCCGAAAAGCGCTTCGAGGGTGATGAAGAACGCAACCAGGCAGAAGCCTATCAAAACCACCAGTATCGAAAGAAGAAACGGTTGATCCATTGTAATTGCCTCCTAATATTTCCTTAGATGTTTGTATTAGAAAGGTACGGTCAAAGCTAATTCCTGCTCTTCCTTAAGAGCATTTCGGCTGCGAGAGACGAGCGTTCCTCAATGCTGAATCTGCCCATTCGCTGGTTGCCGGTGCAGGAGTCCATTGCCAACGAGCCAGAGCAAGGTCATCCCACCAACCGCCAGAGCGAGCGGAAATCCAGTGATCGGCCAATCTATCGCCGGCATGGACAGCGTGGCGATCCACTGTGTGTGAATCCAACTGAGGAACTCTCTCATAAAAAGGATTCCCTGTGTGGAAAGGTCAGCGAATTTTCGCAAGGGCTCGAGGAGCTGCACGAGGGAATACTTGCTACCAAGTTCAAGGGAGATTCTGGGCCAGATGGCGGCGATCACGATGATTGCGGCGGCGAGCTGAGCCGTTATTACCAGGTACAAGGTAGGCTTTCTATCTTCCTTCAGAGCAAGGGCGCGGATGACCCTCGCTGAGATATCGTTCGCCAACGGCTCATCCGGCAAGCGTTCCATCGCTGAATAAAGGAATTTCAAGCTGGCGAAGTCTGCGGCGCAGTCATCACATTGCGCAAGATGCAGTTCCAGTCGCTCACGATTCTCATCTGCGAGCACACCATCTAAATACTCTTGTAAAGACCATTCATCATGATGATGCTTACGATCTTCAGACATCCGTTGATATCCTCTGTGCTAAAGATTTGCGCGCCCGAAAAAGGTGACTCTTCACATCACTGATGGGGATATTCAGAGTTTTTGATATCTCCGAATAACTCAGTTCCTGGAAGTGGCGCAGTTCGATCACGGCTCTATAGTTCGCTGGTAGCAACCCTATAGCCTGACGCAGCGATGCATTCCGTTCGTGATTCTCCTGAGCGCGCTCAGGGCTTTGTTCATTAGAGACCACCAGTTCAAACTCGTCATCCAGAGGTAGTACATAACGCCGATTTCGGTTGATATAGTTCAGGCAGAGATTCACCGCGATCCTCCGCGCCCATGGGATAAATGGGCGATCACAATCGTAGGAGTCAAGATGAGAATGCACACGGATGAAAGTCTCCTGAGTTAAATCCTCCGCATCATGCGGATCTCCCAACATGCGATAGCATACGTTGAAGACTAAGCCCTGATAGCGGCGGACCAAGTCACCATATGCCTCCAGCTCACCACGCTTCGTGCGGAGCACAAGGCTCCGGTCAGAGGGATTTTCCATGCCTATACATTACTACACGATTAAGGGAGGAAATGTTGCAGTTCGTTAATAAAACCTCAGCCTGCAGCCTGAAGCAGAGCTTCCTCACTCCACTTAAGACCAACAACCAAACATTAGCGTGGGATGAAATCCAATGTACATCCCATGAGCGTTGTTAAGATTGATCTGAGGAAGTAGCTTGTGGCTGATTGAAAGTGT